>NZ_JH980292.1:968516-1128863 GCF_000314005.1 Spirulina subsalsa PCC 9445 | reverse complement strand
CAATACGACCACAGCAGTAAAACCGTCACCATAGAGAAAGCAGAAATCAGCGTTCCTGACCTCAACAACGTCACGGCTAGTGTGAGTGAAGCCAAGATTGACCCCAGTGGCTTGAACTGGAAAGAAGTCCAACTTAAAGCCCCCAAGTTAGCCCTAGGAAATTACGTTAGTCTGACCAACGCTCAAGCCACCATTGCCGGAGCATCTGAAAAGTACAAGTCGAAATTTGAGGGAGACTTTGGGATAGATTTGGGTTCACCCGACCTCCTAGCCTTGAAAGGGAAGGGTCATCTGACCGTGACCTATGAGGAAGGGAAATGGGGATGTGAACAAAAGGACGTTGGCATTGAGGGAACCATTGCTAACCTGCTCAACTTTAGTGCTAGTAATATTCAATACGACCACAGCAGTAAAACCGTCACCATAGAGAAAGCAGGAATCAGCGTTCCTGACCTCAACAACGTCACGGCTAGTGTGAGTGAAGCCAAGATTGACCCCAGTGGCTTGAACTGGAAAGAAGTCCAACTCAAAGCCCCCAAGTTAACCCTAGGGACTTACGTCAGTCTCACCGATGCTCAAGCCACCATTGCCGGAGCATCTGAAAAGTACAAGTCAAAATTTGAGGGAGACTTTGGGATAGATTTGGGTTCACCCGACCTCCTAGCATTGAAAGGGAATGGTCATCTGACCGTGACCTATGAGGAAGGGAAATGGGGATGTGAACAAAAGGACGTTGGCATTGAAGGAACCATTGCTAACCTGTTGAACTTTAGTGCCAGTAATATTCAATACGACCACAGCAGCAAAACCGTCAGCATCGGGAAAGCCGAGGTCAGTGTTCCCGACCCGAACAATGCCAAAGCTACAGTCAGTAAAGCCACAGTCAGTAAAGCTCTAATTAACCAAAACGGCTTGGACTGGGAAAAAGTCGAACTCAAGGCCCCCGATTTAGCCCTAGGCAATTACGTCAGTCTAACCGATGCCCACGCCACCATTGCCGGAGCTAGTGAAAAGTACAAGTCAAAATTTGAGGGAGACTTTGGGATAGATTTGGGTTCACCCGAACTCCTCGCCTTGAAAGGGAAGGGTCATCTGACCGTGACCTATGAGGAAGGGAAATGGGGATGCCAACAAAAGGACGTTGGGATTGAGGGAACCATTGCTAACCTGCTGAATTTTAGTACCAGTGATATTCAATACGACCACAAAAACACTAAGGTAACGATAGGGAAAGCAGGGATTACCATCCCCAAACTGAACAATACTACAGTGACAGCCACCAAGGTCGAAATTAATGAGAAAGGGTTGGATTGGGATAAAGTTACAGTCAGCACTGACACAATCTCCATTGGTAGTATTCTCTCGATTACAAATCCCACTGTTACTGTTGAAGGTCAGGCAACGCAATACAGTACAACGGCGAGTGGTGGGGTGGAGTTAAATTGTGGGAAGTACCTGACGGCTAAGGGTACAGGTGCCATTAAATTAGACCGGACTCAGGGGAACAATAACGGAAGACTAAAGGTTGAGAATGCGGCACTCACGGTCAAAGGAAGTGTTCAGTTGCCGGGTGACTCAGTACCTTGGCCGAATATCAGTTTGGACTACCCGATTGTGCCGGGTGTAGAAGCTGGGCTGGAATTGGGTATTAATGGGGGAATTGGTGCTAGTTTAGCAGGCTCAATTGCCAAGCAATCGGAACAGGATTGGCAGGTGGGTGTTAATCCAGAAATTAATGGTTTTTTAGCGGTTACTTTGAAGGCTAAAGCAGGTGTTGGAAGTGCTTATATTGCGGCAATTCAAGCGTTTGTAGCTGGAAAATGTCAAGCTGATTTTCGGGGTGGACTGAAACTTGAGGGTTCGTTCAAATACGATGAGGAAAGTCATAAGGTTGATGCCAGTCAATTAAAATCTAAATACTATGCAAGGGCTGAGTTTAAGGTTGAAGTTTCAGCAGGGGTTCAAGCTCAAGCTTTATACTTTTTCACCAAAAATTTATATCGCATTCGTGCGAAATGTAGTTTAGGGGGTGGGGCAATAGAGGGCCTTATGGAATTTGATGAAAATGGTAAGTTTGAGATAGGAAAGCCGAAGTTTAGTGGGATCATTGCAGGCAGTTTTGATAAGGAATCTATTAAGTTGGAGGAACGATCTTATGAATTGATTACTCCAGAGAAGGCGGATGCACTTTTACGGGATGCGGCGACGCACATTGCTGGTAGTGGAGAAAAGCGTAAGCAGATTATTAATGGAGTTAAAGCTGAATATATCAGAGTCCTGAATGAAACGGAGAAAGTGATTGAGAAGGAAGAGGAGAAGAGTCAAAAATACATTAAAAATTTAAGTAAGATAGATATTAAGTTGTCTCGCTATAATGATTTGATCCAGCTTGCTAAGAACATTGAGCAGGAGGAAGCTTTGTTAGAGACAATGAACACTAAGTTAGATCAGGAGTTGGCGGCGGAAGAAGCTAAACTCAATCAAGAAGAAAGATCTGAGAGGGATCAGGCAAAAGAATTAGGGAATAAAGACGAACCAAAATCTGAAGAGTCAAGTCATTCTATTACAAGTTTTTTCAAAAAAGCTGCTAAAAAGACAAAAGAAGGTTTTGAAACAGTTAAAGATATAGCTAAAGAATTTATTCCAGATGAATTACAAGATACATATCATAAAATCAAAGATAAGTATGATATTAAAAAACAGAAATTAAAAGAAAAAATAAACAACAAGAGAAATGAGATCAGAATAGGCTATACAGAGATCAAAAAATTTGGAAAGGATGAGTGTGCAAAGATGAAGCTAAAAGCAGCAGAGAGTTTCCCTGAGATAGCGGATCAAATCTCTGAAATAAAAATTAAGGCATCGGATTTGAAAGCAAAAGCTTCGGATTTTAAAAATCAAACCAAGGAAAGTATTAAGGAAAAAACTTTGGTGAAGTTGACGGAGCTTGGGATTAAGGATACTCATAGCTTTGTCAAGCGTATTGAAAAGTTAACTGAGCTTCAAATTAAATATTCTCAAAAACATGAGTTGCATTCACAATTCCTGCAAAGTGCTATTGAGGCTAGGGAAAAAGCAAATACTGTGTTGCGAGATGTAGAGGCTGCAATTGCCAATTTGCAAAATCTCGAACTGGGCGAGGGGATGAATAATATTGCTGAGATGGATAAAACAAAAGAAAATCTGAATCGTGTTGAGCAGGATTTACTTCAGGAGATGGTTAAACTTGATGATGACTTTGAGAAGCAAATTGCTGTCATTGAAAAAGAAATCGCGAACTCGTTAGGATGATGTTGATCAATCTTTGTCTTTTCTCAAGGACAGGGGTTAGGGGTTTGGAGTAAAATTCGAGTTAGCTATTATGATTTGAGTTGAGTTTTTATGCTTATACAGGCGACAGAAGGGATTCTGGAAAAACAAGGCTGGCAGTTTTCTGTTCTTGGGGATTCGGTCTTAAGAATTGATTTTAATGGCGAGTCTACAACGTGGGTTACATTGGTCAAGTGTATTGAGTCGTATCAACAGTTGCTGATTTATTCGATTTGTCCTAATAAGGTGTCTGTCGATAGGTTTGAGGGTGTTCAGGAGTTTTTGACTCGTGCTAATTTTGGGTTGAAGTTTGGAAATTTTGAGTTTGATTATCGGGATGGTGAGGTGCGATTTAAAACGAGTGTTCAGTTTGCGGGTGAGGTGGATCCTGCTGCGATGATTGAGGAGTGTTTGTCAATCAATGTCATAACGTTTGAGCGGTATTTAGGGGGACTTTTGCAGGTGATGTTTACGGATATAAGTGCGGAGGAGGCGATCGCAAAAATCGAATCGGAGGAGTCTTAGCGAGTTCAACCCCCTATTACACCGTTGCTAAAGGGGGGTGGTGAAAACTTCCAATAGATAAATCAGTATATTTCGATAAATCTGTATTGCAATTAAAGTAATAGTTGATGTTGATTTAAGTTACATGAATTCGTTAATTGATTTGTTACACCAATTAGATCAGCGTCTTAATGTCGCTATGATGGCGGCGGAAGCTCTTTTTCAAGCGGATTCCCGGGGGGATCCCTATAGGGGGATTCAGATTGGGGAGTTGGAGGTGAAACAACTCTTAACGCAAGTGCCGAGTGAGCCACGCTTTCCCTCTCCTGATGCAGAGGATGCGCGTTTTGTGGTGAGTGGAACTCCGGATACGTCTGCTTTGGCTTGGTTGCAAGAGGAGTTTGGTTTAGATGAGTTTGATGTGGGTGTGTTGGCGATCGCGATCGCACCGGAACTGGATCGTCGTTATGAACGCCTTTATGTCTATCTACAGGATGATGTTAGAGCAAAACGTCCTACTGTGGATTTATGCCTCAATTTACTCTGTACTTCAGCGCTGGAAAAAATGAGTCAGCGCGTTCATTTTGCACCAGAAGCACCCTTGATTCACTCTGGATTACTTCACCTAATCCCCGATCCTCATCAATCTTTTCCTTCTTTACTGGCTCATATTATTAAACTAGATCCCCTCGTGGTTCGTTTGCTGCTTGGACAGGAAGGACTGGATGAACGCCTCAGTGCTTTTTGTCAAATTATAACGCCAAAAGTTTGTGATGAGGATTTACCCTTATCCCCTCGAATCAAAAAGGCTTTACCGGAATTTGTCAAACAAAGCAGGTTGAATAAAGAACCTTTAATGCTGTATTTCTCCGGAGGAGAAGAATGGCTAAAAGATTGTATGGTTCAAAATATAGCCCAGACTTTAACTATATCTTTATGGAGGGCAAACATCAATAAAATTCCCCGCTCAAATATCCAAGAATTTAGCACAGTGTTAAGAGTTTTGTTACAAGCTAGTCAGTTACAAAATACTCTTTTATTTTTGATGAATTTAGATAGCATAAAAAATTCAGATTGTCAAGTATTTTATCAAGAATTACTCACTCAATTATCTCATTATTCTAGCGTTGTGATTTTAAGTGGCGTTTCAGCTTGGGACAATGCAGGCATAAAAATAAAAGGTATTTTAACGGTTGATTTCCCTGATTTAGATTTTAAGCAACGTCATTATTTTTGGCAAAAAAATTTACAAGCTTTAAAGATTAACTTAAGCCCAGAGGATATCATCAGTTTAAGCGGTCGTTTTCAGCTTAATTCTCAGCAAATCGCCAACGCGGTTACTATGGCAGATCATTATAAAAAGTGGCAAAACTTAGATGATTCAGAGGTTTTAGACACTATACAAGCCCATGATCTTTTTCGTGCTGCGCGAAGAATATCAGATCATTCTTTAGATGAGCTTGCAAAAAAAGTTAATCCTAAGTATGTTTGGGACGATATTATTTTGTCAACTTACCAAAAAGGTCAACTGCAAGAAATTTGCAATCAAATCAAGTTTAAAAATTTAGTTTGGGAAACTTGGGGATTCAAGGAAAAACAATCCTTGGGAAGGGGGCTAAATGTTATGTTTTCTGGTCCATCTGGTACGGGGAAAACTATGGCGGCTGAAGTGATTGCCCAAGAGTTACAGTTTGATCTTTACAAGATTGATTTATCTCAGGTCGTTAATAAATATATTGGGGAGACGGAGAAAAATCTCAATAAAATTTTTGAGGCCGCAACTCACGCTAATGTTATTCTACTTTTTGATGAAGCGGATGCTTTATTTGGTAAGCGAAGTAATGTTAAAGATGCTCATGATCGTTATGCTAATTTGGAGGTGAGTTATCTACTTCAAAAAATGGAGGAGTATGAAGGGTTAGCCATTTTAACAACGAATCTTTGTAATAATATGGATGAAGCGTTTACTCGGCGACTTCAATTTATCATTGATTTCTCTTTACCGAATGAAAAACAACGATACGAAATTTGGCAAAAGGCGTTCCCTGCGAAAACTCCCTGTCATGGGGATTTAGGATTTAGTTTTCTAGCCCATAATTTTGAGCTAACGGGGGGGAATATTCGGAATATTGCTTTAAAATCGGCGTTTTTGGCAGCGAGTGAAGGCCGTCAAGTCGAAAGGGTTCATATTATCCAAGGGGTTCGCCGTGAGTATCAAAAAATTGGTAAAATTTTAAAAAAAGATATCGAGGACGGTTATCTATAGCCATTCCCATACCCGTTCATGGTGCATCTTGTTCTCTGTTCACTGAATAACGGCTGATGTGGCATAATCTACCCCAAAAATTAGTCAAAGTCCTAGCCCCTTGGCGACGAGTTGCAATTGTTACCTTAAGTGTCACCAGTGGGTTACTTCTATTTCGTTATGTGGGTATTTTACAACTTCTAGAACTCTGGAGTTATGATCAACTTCTCCGGTTAAAACCTGCGGAAATTCAAGATAACCGAGTGGTCATTATTGGCATTGAAGAAAGGGATTTACAAAAACTTCAACGGTGGCCGATGTCTGATGAAATGCTGGCTAAATTAGTCACCCTTATCCGGGAACAAAAACCGAGGGCGATTGGTTTAGATCTCTATCGTGATCTTCCGGTAGAACCGGGTCATGAAAAATGGGTAGAAGTGTTACAAAATACCCCTGAATTAGTGGTGATTCGCCGCGTTGTGGGCTATCATCAAGGTTCATCTATTGCACCTCCTCCTAGCTTAAAAGATGTCAACCGCATTAGCTCTAATGATTTACCGATGGACGTAGATAGTAAAATTCGCCGTGCTTTTCTGTCCGTCAGTGATGATCAGGGTCAAGTTGTTTTAGGGTTAGGTTTTCTCTTAGCGGGGAAGTATTTAGAAGCGGAGGAAATTTCCCCGCAAATGTTAGATGAAACAACTATCGGCTTTGGTCCAGCGCGCTTTTCTCCTTTTGCTCAAAATGATGGGGGATATGTGCGCGCTGAAGATGAAGGATACCAAGTTTTCATTAATTATCGTGGCATTCAGAGATCATTTAATACTGTTTCGCTCCATGATGTTTTAGAAGGTCGTATAGAGCCTAATTTATTTGAGGATCGGGTGGTCTTAATTGGTTCAACGGCACGCAGTCTCAAAGATGTATTTTTTACGCCTTATAGTAGCACGTTTATTGAAACGCCAGAGATGATGGCCGGGGTGGAAATTCATGCCAATATTGCTAGCATGATTATCAGTGGTGTATTAGAAGAACGTCCTATTATTCGTCCCTTGCCTAGGGGGTTGGAGTGGGGGATGTTGTTAATATTTTCCCTTGTGGGTACAACTTGGGTTTGTCGTTGGAAGTCGATTGAAAATGTCGAAAAGTTATTAATTATTCCGACGTTCAGTAATTTAACTTTAGCCAGTACGGGCTTAGTGACATCTGCTTATTTGTTAATGATTCTAGGGATCTGGTTGCCTTTTATTCCGCCTTTGTTTGGTTTATATGGTGCGACTATTACTCATATTATCTGGACATTAATTGATAATATTTTAATTTCTCAGAAAAGATTGTTGGATTATGCGGCAAATTTGGAGTTGAAGGTTGAGCAAAGAACGTTAGAACTTAAGTTAAAGAATGAGGAGTTGGAGCAAACATTACAGAAGTTACAGACGACGCAAAAGCAAATGATTGCTCAGGAAAAATTAGCTTTTTTAGGGTCATTAACGGCGGGGGTGGCTCATGAAATTCGCAATCCTCTAAATTTTGTTAATAACTTTTCGGGAACATCTTTAGAGTTAGCGGAGGAGTTAGCGGAGGAGTTAGAGCCGCAGTATGAGAAAATAGAGGAGGATTCGGTTGAAAATATTCAGGATATTTTAGGGTTATTTAAGGAGGGGTTACAGTCCATTTCTCATCACGGACAACGGATTGAGAATATTGTTAAAAGTATGATGATGCACGCTCATGATGGCAAGGAAAAACCAGAGTTTGTGCTGTTTAATGAGTTAATTTCGGATACGTTAAGTTTAGTTCAGCAAGGTTTATCGGTTAAACAAAATACGGTATTGATTGATTTTAAAACGGTTTATGATCCGAATATTGGGGAGGTGCAACTGATTCCGAAAGAGATTTCTAAGGCGTTTTTGAATATTTTTAGTAATGCTTGCGATACGTTGAGGAGTAGGAAGTTGGCTGAGGGGGAGGGATTTAACCCTTGTTTGGAGGTGACGACGATGAATTTAGGCGATCGCGTGCAAATGACAATCCGCGATAATGGGGAAGGTATCCCCCCAGAGATTATCGACCAAATTTTTAACCCTTTCTTCACGACCAAACCGACGGGGGAAGGGACAGGATTGGGGTTATCCTTGACTTATGAGGCGATCGCAGCCATCCATCAAGGAGACATTACCGTTAACAGTGAAGTTGGAGTCTATACTGAGTTTATCGTCCTCTTACCGAAACAGGGTTTTAACAATCCTCCCCTCTCAGAAGTGATTCCTGATTCTCTTGCCGTTTCTTCGTGAAGAATCTCCTAGGGGTTTGGTGGGTTGTGCTTTTCCTGTGCCTAACCTACGGGGAGTTAGAAAATGGACAGCAAAAAATAGGATAAAACCATTATGTCAACTGAACTTAAAGTTAGCCAAGCTGACCTTTATAATACTGACTTTGTGCGCTGGATAGAAACCACAGTCGAACAACTACGTCAGCAAAATTATGCTCATGTGGACTGGGAAAATTTGCTGGAAGAATTGGAAGATATGGCAAAACGAGAGCGAAAAAGTCTTAAAAGTAACCTGATTATTGTTTTCCTTCATCTGCTAAAATGGCAATATCAACCCCTAGGGAGAACTGGAAGTTGGCGCGGCAGTTTGCGAGAGCATCGTAGACAAATTAAAGAGGATTTAAAAGACTCACCCAGTTTAGTTCCCTACCTTGAGAAAGTATGGAAAGACTGTTATGAAAACGCCCGCGCACAGGCCGCAGATGAAACTGGATTACCCCTCAAAACGTTTCCAGTCCGTTGTTCTTATTCTGTCGAACAAGTCTTAAGTTCAGACTATTTACCGGACTAAATATGATGTAGGCAAAACATCAAGGCATTAAGAAACCAGATTTCTGATTATACCCAATTAAATAGACTTGAGGGCAAAAGCCTGAATTTCCCCTGTTCCCCAAACTTCCCCTACTGCACAAACTCAAGTTAAATTGATATTACAGTGACATCTCCAGCATCTTCTGCACAATAGCTTCTATCACCGGAATGACAACAGTATTTCCCAGTAAATCATAAGCCTTTTCTGGCGGTAAATTAATCTTATAATCGTCAGGAAACCCAAAAAGCCTTAATCCCTCCCGAATAGTTAAATATCTCAACCCTTCCCCATCCACTACCGCTAATTTCTGCATATCAGTAGCCACTAAAGTGGGAGTCACATCATGGGGATGGAGAATTTTCGTAATGGGAAAACTAAGCTTACCCACCACAATATTATAACCTTGGGCTAAATCTTCCCGATAGACCCGCTTTTTGACTACATTTCCCTGTGAATTAACCACAGACTGAATATCTTTTGGGTGTTCATATTTAAGATAACCTTTTTCGACTAAATCCTCTAATAAAGTCGATAACGCAGAATGGGGATAAAAGCTGTGAATTTCTTCTTCTGTTAAAGGAATTCCGTCCATCCATTGAATCCCCTTTTTCTCAGACCATAGCTTTCTCCGTCTTTGTTTAAGTAATAAATTTAATAACGCTTTTTGTTCCGGTGAAACACTGCCCTTTAATTCAAGATCCCAACTGTGAATATTATCCTCTCCCCCTCGTTTATCTTTAATCGCTTTTCCTTGTAGTTCGTCTAGGGTATAATGAGATAATAGTAACTGGGCGAAAGTATTCTCTAAAAGCGGTTGTCCCCGGTCTAAAATATCTGCAAGTCTTTTAGGGGGATAGGGGGGGAAATCCCAACTTATCACGCTTTGTCGAAGTCCTGCTAGATAAATCCGTTTGCGGTTTTGGGCAACGCCAAAATCTTTCCCGTTGAGGACGTTCCATGTCACTTGATAACCCAAGGATTGCAAACAGTGTAAAATTGTTTTTAAGGTTCTGCCTTGATCATGCTTTGCTAAACCTTCCACATTTTCTAAGAGAAAGCCTAACGGTTTTTTTGCTTGTACAATTCGTTGAATTTCAAAAAAAAGCGTTCCTCGTGTGTCTAAAAAACCTTGCCTTGTTCCCGCACTACTAAAGGGTTGACAAGGAAATCCGGCTAGTAAAATATCAAAATCGGGAATGTCATCACTAGAAATGTCCCGAATATCCCCCTGAATCTTTTGTTCTGGGAAATATTGACGATAAACAGCTACAGCAGAGGATTTTATTTCGGATGTGAATACACAATGACTGGTGATTTGTAGATTTTTACAGGCATTTTCTAGCCCAATTCGCATTCCTCCCAAACCTGCAAATAAGTCAATGAATCTCAGGGTTTGAACCATGCCTATTCACGACCTAAACGGGCTTTTAAGGCATCGGAAACCCTAGGAGGCTGTTCAACCGTAGGACAGAGATCCGCAAGGTCACAGGCCCCACAATCGGGCTTTCTGGCCTTACAAATAGCGCGACCATGATAGATTAAACGAATCGACCAGTTTTCCCAATCAGGATGGGGTAATAAACGCATTAAATCCTGTTCAATTTTCACGGGATCATTTTGTTCCGTTAACCCTAAACGCTGACTCAGGCGCTTAACATGGGTATCGACGGTAACGCCTTGAATTTTACCAAAACCATGAGCTAGGACGACATTAGCGGTTTTCCGTGCCACTCCGGGTAAGGTGAGTAATAATTCCATCTGTTGGGGGACTTCTCCCCCGAAATCGGTCATAATTTTCTGACAAGCGCCTTGAATATTTTTGGCTTTGTTGCGATAAAAACCAGTAGATCGGATGAGGTTTTCTAGGACTTCGCGATCGCAACTCGCTAAAGCGACCGCATCCGGAAACTGTGCAAACAACGTCGGAGTCACTTGATTAACCCGTTCATCCGTACATTGTGCTGACAAAATCGTAGCCACCAACAACTGCACCGGAGTCTCATAGGTTAAACTACAAGTCGCATCAGGATAAAGTCGTTTTAGACGGACTAACACCTCTAAAGCGCGCTGTTGCTGTTTCGCCCACTTCCGCGTAATACTCATAATTAACCCTGATCGGCCTTATACGCCGCCCATCCCCCATAATGGGAAATATCCACATACTGGCGTTCCTCAATCACCTCCCGAGGATATAACATCGCGATCGCCTCGGTACCATCTTCCAGCAATATTGGCCCCGGATAGAGATGGGGCGGTTCATTACTCAGTAGATGGGCATATTGGGCTTGAGTCATCTTATATAACTCCCCCACAATGGCAATCCCCCCCTGGGCCACCTCATACACTCCGGGGTGTTTATCCTCTACCGAGTGCAGACGATAACGGGGTTGAGTCGAGACAACTTTCACCAACTCTGTATCCGCAATCGTGCCATGATCCGGCTGGCCGCGTAAAGCAGAACCACAAATAAACACTAAGACACCATCACTCATATTAGACTCCTTGGGCTAAATCAATGATTTTACCGCATTGCCGCTTGAGGGGGAAGCGGGAGACGGGGAGGAGTAAACGGAAAGGGATTCCCTTGTTTTCCCTCCTGCTTCTTGTTATTATTAGCCTCCGCTTCTAATAACAAATTACGAATTAACCGCGCTGCCATTTTTTGCGCTAAACCACTGGCGATTTTTTGACCCATGACTTGGGTTTCTGGTTTTGTAATCAATTCAGGAATTAACGGCACTAAACGCATCACATCAAAACCCGGTGTTTCGTTCAACATTTGTAAAATATTTTGCAAATGTTGCAAGCTATCACTATTAGAACTTGCAGCCAAATCTGAGGGCATCGTTTCCGCTTTCATCCCCACCTGTTGACGCACGGCCGAAGAGAAATTAAATAACGTCCGTCGGCCATAAACATCAATCGCTTTCACAATTTCATCAACCAAGCGTTCCCGAATAAATTCCCCGCGAGGTGAAAACAGAAAATCCAACGCCTGGTTTAACACCTTATCAAAATCGTAATCTTGGGAATTCCGGGCATTGCGTAACAAATTCTCTAAACGATTCCAGCGAAAATTGCCATCTCGGAATAATAAATCCCGTAAGGAGGCACGCAATTCTGGGGAAGGATCCGTTAGTAACCGTTTGGCGATATAGGGGTAAGCTTTACTTAATACCTTAAACTCCGGGTCAATGCCAATAGCAATCCCTTCTAGCGTCACCAAAGAGCGAATAATCAGGGCATAGTAAGCAGGAACCCGGAAAGGAAACTCATACATCATTTCCGACATTTGGTCGGTAATGCTTTTAAAATTCAACTCTGCTACACTCGCCCCTAAAGCATTGCCAAACACATTGGATAAAGCCGGAATAATTGGGGTTAGATCCGTATCTGGGGTTAAAAATTCGAGCTTAATATAGTCTTGTGCTAACGAGTCAAAATCTCGATTGACGAGATGCACAACGGCCTCAATTAAACCATAGCGTTGATAGGGCTTAATTTGGCTCATCATGCCAAAATCTAAGTAAGCTAATTTCCCGTCAGGAGTAGCTAATAGATTCCCCGGATGAGGATCGGCGTGGAAAAACCCGTGTTCTAATAATTGACGTAAGGAACAAGAAACTCCCACCTCCACTAAATAGGTCGCATCAATTCCTTGGGCTTGAACTTTCTCTAAATTCGTTAATTTTGTGCCTTCAATCCACTCCATTGTTAAGACACGACGACCCGTATATTCCCAATAAATACGAGGGATATAAATTTCTGGAATATAACCATAGAGTTCGGCGAATAGCTCCGCATTGCGTCCTTCTTGGGCATAATCCATTTCTTCAAAAATACGCCCAGCAAATTCATCTGTAATAGCAATTAAATCACTGCGTAGCCGTTTAATATTTTTCTGCGCCCATGCCGCTAAACTGCGCATAATATAAACATCTAGAGTAATGCGACGAATGAGGTCAGGGCGTTGGACTTTAACGGCCACAATTTCTCCGGTTTTTAGTCTTCCTTTATACACCTGCCCGAGGGACGCGGCGGCCACTGGATTAGGACTTAATTCTGCATAAATTTCTCGGGGATGGTCGCCTAATTCTTCTTCAATAAAACGATAGGCAATATCATTAGAGAAGGGGGGTAATTGGTCTTGTAAATAGGCTAATTCTTCTAAATAGAGAGGGGGTACTAAATCAGGACGAGTTGAGAGGGCTTGTCCCACTTTAATATAGGTTGGGCCTAAACGAGTTAAAATTTCCCGTAATTTAACAGCCCGTTTGCGTTGATTTTTAGCGACTTTGCCTTGAGTTTTGTCTAACCAAATTTTGAAGCAAAAGGAGAGAAGGGGAAGTAATATAGCGATGAGACGACCGATCACTTGTAGGGGATGCCGTCGGTAATAAGCAATAATTAGGTCTGGATTATAGTGTCCTATTTCACTGGCTGAAAGGGTATCGGTATCTAGGACAGTACGAATTTTTTCCGGTCGAGTAAACTCCTCATCGGGTTCTAACCGTTGTTCTAAAACTGTGGAGGAGGAGTAAGGTGTAGATTGAGGCATAGGGCGTTTAAGGTAAATATAAAATGAATCTTAATGACTCAAGGGGGTTTAACCTTGCTTAGTTAAGTATTGTAACAAGATTGGCGCGAATCCACAGGGATTCTCGGGAATTGGGGGAAGGATAGGGGTTGGAGGGTGTTGGGGGCAGAATGATCGGTGGGGGGGGTTTGAAGGGGGTATGAGGCCATCTAGACCCCTTGTGGTGTCTTGCGTGTGGTGTGCTGGGGTGGGTTAAGTGGGTTTGGGGGTGCGTAGCGTTGGGTAGCATCGCCCTTAAAATCAGTAGTAGGAGGAAAAATCACGATGACTGAAGAAATCACCCCAGACACCAGCGACTTTGACCTAGAAAACGAAGACCTAGAAAAGGAAGTCAATGATGAGGGTCTAAACGAATTTTTTGATCCTACTCAAATTAGAATTGACACTCGCAAAATCACCATTGATTTAATTCTCCAACGGATTAAATACAATGAACTAGACCTTGCACCAGATTTTCAGCGCAAACCTGGAATTTGGACGAATGACGCAAAAAGTAGACTGATTGAATCCATCCTCATTCGGATTCCTTTACCTGCCTTTTATATTGATGCCACAGAGGATGATCGGTGGGTTGTGATTGATGGACTACAACGATTAACTGCTCTCAAAGAGTTTATTTTAGACGAAGAAAAGCCCTTAAAATTAACCGGATTACAATATTTAACAGACCTAAAAGATACAACTTATAAAGAACTGCATCGTAAATATCAACGACGCATTCTAGAAACGGAATTGATTCTATCAACGATTGAACCAGGGACTCCACCTGCTGTAAAATATAATATTTTCCGACGAATTAACACAGGTGGCGTTCCTCTCTCTCCCCAAGAAATTCGCAACGCCCTAAACCAAGGCAAATCAACAGAACTTTTGCGTCGTTTAGCCAAACTTCCAGAATTTATTACAGTCACCCAGCTAGATAAATCTAAGAGAAAAGAACGCATGGTTGATCAAGAATTTGTTCTCGGTTTTTTGGCTTATTATCTACAGGGTTATGACAAATATAGCCAATTTGCCAGTCGAGATATGTTTTTCGGTGAAACCATGAAGCAGCTTAATCAAAGTTTGACTGAAGCAGAAAGTAACAAGATTGAGCAAGACTTTAAACGAGCAATGCAAGCTGCCTATGAGATTTTTGGCGATAATGCGTTTCGCAAAATTTCCCGTAAAGCCTCAAGACGCTATCCACTCAATCAGGCATTGTTTGAAGCGTGGTCTACAACCTTAACTAAATTAGATGATGCTGAAATACAATATCTGATTGAGCATAAAACAGAGTTACTTGATCAATTTACCGAGCTTATTGATCATAATCCTGATTTTTTGCGCTCTATTTCTCAAGCCAGTGAGCAGGTTAAAACTCGCTTTATCAATATACAAAAATTAGTTCAAAATATCTTACCATGATTAAACAATTGACTTTGAAAAACTTTAAATGTTTTGAGCAGCAAGCCTTTGATTTTAAAAACTTAACCCTACTTTCGGGATTGAACAGTAGTGGAAAATCCTCGATTATCCATTCTCTTTTATTACTGCGTCAATCTTACCAACAGAATCTTTTACCCCATCAAGGTTTAGCCCTCAACGGAGAACTGGTTAGAATTGGTACAGCACAAGATGCACTTTTTGAAGGGGCAACAGAGGATCTAATTAGCCTAGAACTTGCCTTAAACAATGGCATTGTAGCCAACTGGACGTTTAACTACAATAAAGCCGTCGATGTATTAGAACTCAATGCTCCTGTTCTGGATAGCAAGATTTATGATTATAGCCTATTTGATGATAGTTTCCAATACCTTCAAGCTGAAAGAATAGGTTCTCGAACGTATCTAGAAATCTCAGATTTTCAAGTAAGACAGCATAAACAATTAGGGAGTCAAGGAGAATACACGGCTTATTTTTTATCTGTTTATCGCTCCGAAAAAATCGCCTCACCTGTCTTAAAACATCCGGCTCAAGAATCACTATTGCTTATTAACCAAGTAGAAGCTTGGCTAGGGGAAATTAGCCCCGGTACAAGGATTAATGTTCAAGCCAGTTCCCAACTTGATTTAGTCAGCTTAAAATATTTCTATGGACTGAGTAATCCTTATCGTGCCACTAATGTAGGATTTGGGATTAGCTATACATTACCGATTATTGTGGCGATTCTGTCTGCACAACCCGGTAGTTTGATTTTATTAGAAAATCCAGAGGCTCATCTACATCCTAAAGGACAAGCGAAGATGGGAGAATTGCTGGCACTAGACGCTAGTTGTGGGATTCAAATTGTCGTAGAAACCCATAGTGATCATGTTTTGAATGGTCTTCGTTTAGCCGTTTATCATGGTAAACTCAGCCCTGATGATGTGCAGCTTCATTATTTAGAACGTTTTGAAAGGCGGGGAGAATCGAAAACAAAAGTCATTTCACCCCATATAGATAAACAGGGGAGAATTGATGAATGGCCTGATGGTTTTTTTGATGAGTGGGATAAGAGTTTAGAGGCTTTGTTAACCCCTTTAGGAGAAGATTAGATGAAATTAGAGATGGTTTTGAATGAACTTTCTCTGCTTTATTTAGTGGAGGTATTCTATCAAAATCAACGAGCATTAGGCTTGACGTTTGCTTGGGTCAGTGACTGTTTACCGATTAGTTTATGTTCCCAAGATTGTTGGAATTGTAGTTTTTTATCGATAAAAATTACACAAGTTAATGAGGCTGGAGACTGGGTTGAGGAGGAGGATAGAATTCCTCATGGGAGTCGGATTACCCATATTCAAGAACATATCCCTTGGATTGAACAGAGAATTAAAAATGTTGTCCAAAATGGCCGAGAGCTTTGGGAGTATCGGAAATTATTGTCGGTTATATTGGCTTGAAGATTCTTTGATTGGCGTTGAAAAATTAGCCCCAGCCAGAAAGTGGGTTTCTAGATAGGGCTTGGTTTGGGTTCTTTCAGCTTAACCTGAACTGACGTTACGATAACGCCCGACCCAATGACGTTGGTGAGGAGGGGTAACAACAAACTGACCGTAAAAACGACTAAAGCGGAGAAAGCCTTTGAGAAAACGGATAACTGCGCTTTCCCTGCGTTGGGTTGAGGAAGAATGAGTAATCATGATGTTTGGGGTTTTGTCTAGAGTACATTCACTCTAACAACAGCCCCAGACTGGCAACAACGCAGAACGTTCATAGTTAAGATGAATAATTTCGATAGATCCGGTTCTCCGGCAGGGAATGATATCCCCCCCGACAGCGCAGGAGGTAAATCACAATCCCGGCCGTGATAAAACTAATATAATAAATCCCATAGCCAATCCCCCCACTGATGCCGAAAGCTTGGGCTAAACTGGCTGCATTCTCAATAGACTTGGCAAAAATCCAACTAATGGCCGCGCTAAAAACTAATAACCACAGTCCGGGAGGAGTTCCTTGTTCAGACTCTCCCTGAAAAAAGGCAATGGCAGAAACCCAATGGGGAGTGGTTTTCTGCACCGTTTGGTAGATGAAAAAACCGTAACCGAGTAGTAATGTCCAAGTTAAGACGACTTCCATGTTGACTCATTCAATGCTGATTCATACCGCTTGAGTGTATTGAGGAATCCTGAATTTTTGCTAAAAACTGGCTGAAATGAATTTAATTGATTATCTACGCATTAGTTTAATTGACCGTTGCAATTTTCGCTGTCAATACTGTATGCCAGAAGGGGCGGAGTTAGATTATATTCTTCAGCCGGATCTCCTGACGGCGGAGGAGATTTTAGCCTTGTTACAAGGGGTGTTTATTCCTTTGGGATTTCGCAAATTTCGCCTGACGGGGGGGGAACCGTTGCTGCGGCCGGGGGTGGTGGATTTGGTGGAGGCGATCGCACATTTGCCGGAAACCCACGATCTCGCCCTGACGACTAACGGTTTCCTCTTACCGGAAATGGCGCAAGACCTCTACGACGCGGGGCTGCGACGGTTGAATATTAGCCTAGATTCCCTCAATTCAGCCAATTTTGATAAAATCATCGGCAACGGGGGCAAAAGTCGCTGGAAACGGGTCTGGGCGGGCATACAGAAAGCCTATGAGGTGGGGTTCAGCCCTTTAAAGCTCAATGTGGTGGTGATTCCGGGGGTGAATGAGGGGGAGGTGTTGGATTTAGCGGCTTTAAGTTGCGATCGCCCCTGGCATATCCGGTTTATTGAATTTATGCCCATTGGCAATCCAGAATTATTCGGCGAACGGGCTTGGATTCCCTCGGAGGAATTACGGCAACAGATTCGCGCTCAATGGGGGCTAGAAGCCAGTCAAGTGCAGGGAAATGGTCCGGCCGATGTGTTCCGCATTCCGGGCGCACAGGGGACTGTGGGGTTTATTAGTCAGATGTCGGAATGTTTTTGCGATCGCTGTAATCGAATGCGCTTATCCGCCGATGGTTGGTTACGACCTTGTTTATTAAACGAAACCGGACAATTAAACTTAAAAACCGCTCTACGAGATGGGGTAAGTTGGACGGTTTTACAGGAGCAAGTGCGGGCATTGATTCTCATTAAACCCGAGATTAATTTCAAGTTGCGGGATTCGGGAACCGAAGATGGGAGCTATCACCGCACCATGTCCCAAATTGGGGGCTGAGTGGGGGCTTGAATTTAGGGAGCAGGGGGGCAGGGGAGCAGGGGGAGAGGGGGAGCAAGGGAGCAGGGGAGCAGGGGAGCAGGGGAGCAGGGGGGCAGGGGAGCAGGGGAGCAGGGGAATAGTGGGTAGTGAATAGCCAAAACTCTTTTATTTTAGGGAACAGGGAACAGGGAACAGGGAACAGGGGGGGAGAGTTCCCGGACTCCCGACTCCCGATTCCCGACTCCCGACTCCCGACTCCCGACTCCCACCTACAATAACTTAGCGGTGCGTCGGAGTCTGCCCGTTTTAGCGATCGCCGTCCGCTCATCCAATTGGATGGGATAGCCCCCCTCAATCAAAGCGTGGAGTTTTTGGGAAATCGTTTGGGGATTCTGACCCAACTGAGCGGCTAATTCCTCATAGGTAGTTTCCCCCATACTCTCCAACAAATCAATCAGTTGTAACGCACTTTGGGCGACAGCCCCCAACAAGGGAAATAACTCCTCTTGGGTCTTTTGAGGTAGACTGCGAAACTCCATCAAACGCGGAGTAATGTCAACTAAAGTCTTGCGAGTTTTCTTATTCATCAGTCCGAGAAATTATTAACAATTAATTAGGGCTTAATATCCCCTGATCACTGACTCGGGGGAATGCCTTCAATGGCAATTAACGCCTCCGTTACAGAACGGACCACCGGACCGGCCACCGTAGACCCAAAAGCATTATCTCCCTTGGGTTCATCCAATACCGCCAAAACAACATACTTAGGGTCTTCTACAGGCAAAGAAGCAATGAAGCTAACAATTTTGAGATCACTATAATATCCCCCGGCCGGACTCGCCTTCTGAGCCGTTCCCGATTTACCCCCGATACGATAATTGGGAATTTGTACCGTCGCCCCCGCAGAGGAATTAATCGTGTCCTCCATCTTGCGCATCACAATTTCCGTAGTTTCTTGGGAGAAAATGCGCTCAGTTTTGGGAGTTGGCAGGCGCTTAATCACATTCCCTTCCCCATCAATCATGGCATTGACCACATGGGGAGTGACTAACTTCCCACCATTGGCTAAAGCCGCATGGAGTTGTACTAATTTTAGGGGCGTGAGAGAAAAACCTTGACCAAAAGAGCTAGTAGCGGCCTCCACAGGAGAAGCAAAAAACTGTTGCGGGCTTTTCAGTTGTCCGGCTGATTCTCCGGGTAACTCAATACCCATCCTTTGATTCATTTTGAGGTTTTGCAGTGCTTCATAATAATCTTGAACTCTCATTTTACGAACAAGGTTCACCATTGCCACATTACTGGAATAGATCAAGGTTTGACTTAAATTAAGTCGTCCCCGGCCTCCCCGTCGTTCAAAGTCATGATTCCGGATTTCCCAGCGCTCAATTTGAACCCGGCCGGGATCTGCCAGAATAGCGTTTTCGTCGATTACCCCTTTGTCGAGGGCGATCGCAATATTAATCGGCTTAAACGTCGATCCCGGTTCATACAAATCCGTAACCGTCCAATTTCTAAACAGATTGATATTGTATTTTGAATACTCATTCGGATCAAAAGTGGGTTCACAAACCAGGGCCAAGATAGAGCCATCATGGACATCCATCACAATCACCGCCCCCCGCTTGGCCTGATAGTTGGCAATCTGTTGTTTCAAAATCGAACGCGCCACCCGTTGCAAGCGCATATCAAGAGTTAACTGCAACCGTTGATCATCAAAATTCATAAACCCTTCCGGGATATGATCCGGCATCAACGCCCCATTCCCCGCCCGATTCAACCGCAGGGTGCGCACATTTCGTTCTAATAGATCCTGCTGGGTAAATTCCAGCCCAGACTGTCCCTTATGGTCAACATCCACATACCCCACAATCTCCGCCGCCAATTCCTGCTGGGGGTATAAACGGGAATACTGCCGAATTAACTCCAAACCATCCAAACCCAAAGCCGCCACTTGATCCGCCCGTTCTTCCGGCAAACGATGAGCAATCGGAATCCCACTGGCTCGCCGTTGGAAAGCCTCTAATAACCGCCCTGAGTCCCGTTCCAAAATAGGGGCCAAACGAGCGGCAATCTCTTCCGGGGGGATTTTAAACAACTTAGGATGGGCGAACAACTTATAAACTAAACGGTCAGTTGCCAATACATTCCCATGACGGTCTACAATAGGTCGTCGCGGCACATAGGGGCGCATATAGACCATCTGTTGCTGCTGGGCTTTTTCCATAAATTTATCGCCCTGCACAATCTGCAACTGATAGAGATTAAAAGCTAAGGCCGCACTCCCGGCCAACAATGCACCCCACACCAGAAACAGGCGACTCCAAAGTAAACGGCCTGTTTTACGATGACGACCCACCCCACCCCCTTTCCCTTGTTTTTTCGGCCGTCCGGGGCGGCTTGTGGGCGACTGTTCAGGCAAAGAAGACGGTGGGGAGGGTTTGGTTTTGGGGCGCAAAACAGTGACTTTGGATCCGGCCATTACTAATATCCCAGGGGGGTTACAAAAGTGGTTTCATTGTCCCGGGTGGTGGGAACAGGTTCAGAGGTAAAAGGACTCTCCATCGACCGTTCTAGGAAGATGGTATTATCAGGACTCGGGGCGACCATACCCGTTTCAGGACGGTTAGCCTGTTGGGCTAACTGGTTTTTGAGGATTTCATCAGCCACAGTCAAGTTGCGTTGAGCGCGTTGGAGGTTTTCCAGTCGGCGGTAGTCCCGACTCCACTGTTGCTGAATATACACGGTGGAGGAATAGACAATCAAAACCGCCGTAATCAGGCAAAAGGCCATAATCGAGGAACCGTGTTGAATACCCAGTAAAACCCGTAACCACAGGGGCAGTTTCGGACGGGGGTTAATGGGTCTTAGGGGAGTGGGACGGGGCATTTCCCGCCGTTGTGACCCCGGATGAGGGGGTTGGGAACCCTTGGGGGTGGGATAAGATTGGAGGGGGGAGGGATTCACTCTCAGAGCCGGACGTTTGGGGAATTGAGCAACATTGTTGGGGGGTGGAGGAGTGGGAGATCCTTTCCAAGCCGGATGACGAGCCACTTTGCCGCTCCCGTTGCGGGGAGGAGTAGGGGGATTCGATCCTTTACGAGTTCTGGCCGATCGGGCTGTACGAATGGGACGGGGAGAAGCTGTCATAATACCACTTTAGAAAATCCGTTGAAGTTTTATCTTACTCATTACCATGCTCCTGCTCCAGTTTAGTACGTCTCATTATTGTCGCAAAGTCCGTTTAGCTTTGGGGTATAAAAAAATTGCCTTTGCGGTGGAAAACTTGACTCCGGGGGCGCATTGGCTACGGGTTAAGCCTTTGACGGGACTGAGTACGGTTCCGGTTTTATTGCCCCAACAAGCCGGAGAACCGGAGGCGATCGCAGACTCTACCGCTATTTTTCATTATCTAGAGCAAATTTGTCCAGAACCTTCTTGGCAATGTGGCGATCGCACCCTACAAACTCAAGTCGATTTACTAGAAGACTGGCTCGATGAAAGCATTGGCACCGCCACCCGTTTCGTTTACTATCATTTTCGCGCCGGAGCCGGAAAAAACATTGATCCCTCCCTCTCCAGTCAGATGGTGATTCAGGTCGTGCGCTGGCAATATGGCATCACCGAAGCCGCCGTTAAACAGGCTCAATTACGTTTAGAACAAGGGATGGTGATTTTAAGTCAATGGCAAGATCAGCCTTATCTCGTCGGCCATCAATTAACCCTAGCTGATTTAACCGCCGCCGCCCTCTTGAGTCCCTTAGCCTTAATCCCAGAATATCGTCAGTCTTACCCCTGGTTATTCAGCCGCATTGAGGAGATTCATCACCACTGCGGAGAACCCCTACCCCCCGGTCTATAATTCGGGCTTGCTGAATAAGTCGGCTCGTGGGAATAGGGAATAGGGAGTTGATTAGTATTACCTATTACCTCTCTCCCTCTCCCCCGCTCCCCTCTTGTAACGAGAAGACCCAAGGCTTAACTCCTAACCCACAGAAGATAAGAAAATACTGCCCGACATTCGGTTAATCTAACTCTTCCGTCGAAAGATGAGGTTGACGGGGAGTTGACCCCTTCGCTAAAGATGCCGCACGGATGGGGCGGTATTCCTTCGGAGGTAATACCGGGGGACGAGCTAGAGCCGGTTTCGGTTGGGTCGGAACAGGAGGCGCGCCAATCATTTGCAGATATTCAATTAATTTCTGGGAACGCTCCCATTCGGAGTTCCCTTGGGCGGCTTCAAGGGCGCGGCGTAGGGCATCGGCTAGGGGTTCAACGCCTACCACCTCTAGGAATTCTGAGAAGTCAATGCTGGGGGTGGGGGCCAGATTTAAAGGGTTCGGTTCGTTCATAGTTGGGAGTCAGAAAATTTAGAGTTGGGCAAGGTGGAAAAGGAGCAAAGGTCTTCTGCTGTTGATTGCTGAGGCCGTCCGATGACTGGCTTTGACACTCCTAGACCTCAAGGCGTGGGCATTCTTCGTTCAAAGTAGAGGGTCAGAACCCGGAGTCTCAAAAGTCGAGATCCTCAAATTCAGCTTTAAGATCCCGTGCCATCAGTGCTTGTACGGCTTGTTGGGGGGTAATTTTCCCGTTGATGAGGCGATACACCTGATTAGAAATAGGGACAGCTATATCTTCTTGTTTCGCCAGTTGGATTAAAACATTCGTCGTGTTCACCCCTTCGGCGGTGCCTTCGAGGTGTTCTAGTATATCCTCTAGGGTGCGGTCTTGGGCAAGACCATAGCCTACTTGATAGTTGCGGGAAAGGGGACTGTCACAGGTGGCTAATAAGTCGCCCAAACCGGATAGACCAAAAAAAGTTTCTGGGTCGGCTCCGAGGTGGGTTCCGACGCGAATCATTTCAGGGAGGGCGCGAGTGAGTAGGGCGGCCTTGGCGTTGGTGCCGAGTTTTAAGCCATCACACACTCCCGATGCGATCGCCATGACATTTTTCAGGGTGCCGCCTAACTCGGTTCCCAAGGGATCTGTATTCACATAAACCCGAAAGGTGTCACAGGAAAATAGCACTTGTACCGTTTCGGCCGCTACCACATTCTGGCTGGCGACGACTGTCGCGGCCGGGAGGTCTTGCATAATTTCTTTAGAGAGATTCGGCCCCGATAACACCACCACAGGATGATCCGGAAAAGCTTCTTGCCAAATCTGAGAGGGGGTTTTTTGAGTGAGGGGATCTAGTCCTTTGGTGGCCGTGACAAAAATCACCTCTTTGGGGATGGAGAGGCTTTGCAGTTGTTCAACGATACTCCGCACCCCTTTCATGGAAACAGCCGAGAGAATCACATCAGCCCCTTCTATCACCTCCCCAAGGGTTTTCGCACTGCGACGGGACCAGAGGCGAACCTGATGACCACTGCGTTGAGCAACATGGGCTAAAGCCGTACCCCAAGCGCCCGCCCCAATGGTGCTGAGGTGGATGGGTTGGGAGACAGGGGCGACATTCTGATTGACTTGTGGCGCGGATCCGGCCGATGGCATAGCAGAAGTCGGAAGATTGGTCATGATTTCTCTTCAGGTTAGGTGCAAATCATCTGAACCTCCCCGTTGGAGGGGGTTCGGCTTAGGATGTGCTGTTGAAAGCTTATCCTTTGTTCTATGTTATCGCTATTCTGGGTGATCCGAAATTCGGATCACCGGGTCTAACCGTTGTCCTCTGACCAAACTCATCCGGATCACAGCAGAAGCCCCCGTAAAGAGGACTATAAGCCCTTAGGAGATTTACGGTTATGTTTACTGCTCTGATGCTCTCTAGTCTGTTGAATGGTTATTCCTTGCCTACCCCTAATCTAGGTCAGGGCATGGAAAACTTGAATGCTTCCCCCACTCTCACCGAATCGGTGGAAGTATCCTATGATAAAAGCCGTTCTCGTCGCCGTCGTGGGACGGGACGACGGGAAATGTTGTGGTTTCAGAACTGAACTCTAGGGCGTGGGACTGCCTAATTGCTCTAGTTGGTATTTGGCATCTTCATAACATCCTAAACGCCCCACATCTAGACAACGCTGGGCTGAATCTTGAAAGTCGGCGATCGCCTTTTCTCGCTCTCCTAGGGTCAGGTATACCATACCCCGGTCATAGTAGGCCACGACATGATCGGGGTTTAACTCTAGGGCGGTGGTAAAGTCGGCGATCGCACCCCGTTGATCCCCTAAATCCCGTCGTACCAGTCCCCGGTTATAGTAGGGATCGGGGTCATCGGGATCTAACTCAATAGCAATGTTATAATCCTTCAGCGCCCCTAATAAATCTCCCGTGCGGCGATAGACTAGGCCTCGATTTTGATAGGCGAGGGGATGGGTTGGTCGGAGATTAATCGCTTGATTACAGTCTAAAATCGCCCCTTCGTGGTCATCTAAATTAGACCGGGTGAGGCAACGATTTAAATAGGCGGCGGCCAAGGTAGGATCTAAGGCAATAGCTTGATTATAGTCGGCTAGGGCTTGGGGTTCGTTGCCCTGATCGGCATGAACTAGCCCCCGATTCACATAGACTTTCGCCATATTGGGATTCTGTTCTAAGGCGGCATTATAGTCTGCAATGGCACCGGGGCGATCGCCGATTAAATATCGTAAATTCCCCCGTTGATAATAGGCTTCATCTAGTTTTCCCCCTAACTGAATCGCCGTCGTTAAATCATCAATGGCTCGTTGATTTTGTCCAAGGGTGCGATGCACCATCGCCCTTTGATAGTGAGCTTCTGCCGAATCAGGATGTTGGTCAATCACTCGGTTATAAGTGGCGATCGCCCCTTGATAATCTCCCTTTAATACTTGTTCTCGGGCTTGTTGTAAGGACTGACCCCGTAAGACCCGTTGCGGCACTCCCAAGGCCACGAATAAGCCCACCAAGACCCCAACTCCCAACAGAGCAACTCCCACCCATTTCAGGGGGAACCTGGGGGTCCAGGAGGCTTCTGGGGTCGTATCAGAAGACGTTTGAACTGGATGGCTCGGCGTAGGAAGGGGGGGGGTTGGCAAGGCAGAGGCCCCATTTTTATGGACTACCGATTCCCTCTCTGATTCCTTCTTCTCTGACTCCTTCACGGCGACTGAAGTAGCTGTTATCACTGGAACAGAACCATTTACCCCCTCCTCCTGATGCCCATTCGACACTAGCGCCCCTTGTGCGGTTTCCCACTGTTGCAAATCGACTAATACATCCGTTGCGCTTTGATACCGTTGCTGGTAGTCAGGATGCACCATTTTTTTCAAAATTGCCAGTAAGCGGGGATGGATTTTGAGGTTCGTTTCCCAACTGCCCTCTTCGGGTTTTTTTTCGGCCGCCGGGTCAAACTGGGTTAAATCTTCGGCAGAATAGCCCGTGAGGGATTGAATCCCAATCATGCCTAGGGCGTAGAGATCACTATTAAACTGGGCTTTCCCGATGGCTTGTTCTGGGGGGATATAGACCGTCGTAGCATGGGGGGGTTTGTCCATTTCTTCCCCCTGACTGCGGAGGATTTGGGTGCTAATTTCGCGAAAAATGCCAAACCCTGTAATCACAATATGATCATCAGACTGACGATGAATCAAGTTAGAGGGTTTAATGCCCCGATGAATAATTTCTCGATTGTGAATAAAAGTTAAGACTTCTAACACCTCAACCAGCAATTCCACCACTCGTTCTTCTGAGAAGGGATGACCGGGTATAATATCTTGACTAAGCGATCGCCCAGTAATAAACTCCTCCACCAGATAAAAACTCTGATTTTCAGAAAAATAGTCCACGATTTTGGGAATTTGAGGATGATTCCCCAATGCTTTGAGGGCTTCTGCCTTTTTCTCAAAAATTGCTAAACTCACTTCTACGGCTTTAGTAGGCTGACTCGGTAAGCGCAATTGTTTCACCACACACCGAGGATAACCCGATTGTTGCGTATCACCCACTAAAACCGTTTGTCCCATAGCTTCGGAGCCAAGGGATTGAATAAATTGATACCGTTGATTGAGGAGTTGCCCCATGCCCCTTATCGGTGATGCCCGCTACTAGATTCTATCTGTTTAACATTATGGCAAAACCCAAGATGATTGACTTCCCTCTTTTTCAGATTCTCGTGACTTCCTCCCGACGCTGACCCCAAGGGGTACAGGGTGGGCTTCCCCCGATCACTTTTAGCAGACCCTAGCGAACCAATGTTGTAGGGTGCTTTGTGGGAACTCTTCCACTACAATGGGAACCGACCTCCCGTGATTAGAGCTATGGCTATCAAGCGATCGCCCGATCAAAATGATCCCGCCGCCCAGAAGACCCCCAAAGCCTCCAAACGACGGCAAAAACCGGCTGTTGAACCCCTCACGGAAGACGAAAACCTGCTTCTAGCCACCGCAGGCCTTGATGAAATTACCAATCCAGAAGATAGTATCCGCCCCCATCGTCTAGATGACTATATCGGTCAAAAAGACCTCAAGGAGGTGCTAAAAATCGCCATTGCGGCCGCTAAATCCCGAGGGGAAGCCATGGATCATATTCTCCTCTACGGCCCCCCCGGATTAGGCAAAACCACCATGTCCCTGATCCTCGCGTCAGAAATGGGGGTAAACTGCAAAATTACCGCCGCCCCTGCCTTAGAACGGCCCCGAGATATTACGGGGATTCTGATTAACCTCAAACCGGGGGATATTCTCTTTATTGACGAGATCCACCGTCTCAACCGCATGACGGAAGAATTGCTTTATCCGGCTATGGAAGACTGTCGCCTAGATATTACCATTGGCAAAGGGCAAACCGCACGAACTCGCAGCATTCCCTTACCCCCCTTTACTCTGATTGGGGCGACCACTAAAGTCGGGTCTTTAACCTCTCCGTTGCGCGATCGCTTTGGTCTAATCCAACGGCTACGATTCTACGAACTCGACGAACTCACCCTCATTGTCCAACGCACTGCTGATTTACTCAAAACCCAAATTACCCCAGAAGGAGCCCAAGAAATCGCCCGTCGCGCCCGAGGCACCCCCCGCATTGCCAACCGTTTACTCCGTCGCGTGCGGGATTATGCCCAAGTCAAAGAAATGGAAACAGTAGATCAGGCTATTGCGGCCGAAGCCCTAGAATTGTTCAATGTAGACCCCTGCGGTCTTGATTGGACGGATCGTTTAGTCTTAGGCACCATTATTGAACAATTTCGCGGCGGTCCGGTGGGCTTAGAAGCTGTAGCCGCCGCCACGGGGGAGGACTCCAAAACCATAGAAGAAGTCTACGAACCTTATTTATTACAAATTGGTTTCCTGAACCGCACCACAAGGGGCAGAATCGCCACAGAGGCCGCCTATGAACATCTCGGTCTGAACTGGACTTAACTTGATGCTTGATGTGCTAAGTGCCAACAATCTTGGGCGATCGCCCAATCTTCCTCGGTTTGTACAATCACCACTCCCACCGCAGAATCTGGCCTAGCGATGTCACAGTTCATCGGAGAGCGCCCATTCTCTTCGATATCTAGCCTTAAACCCAAAAACTCAAAACCTTGACAAACGTCTGCCCTTACAGAGGCCGAGTTTTCCCCCACCCCCCCCATAAACACCAAAGCATCCAGCCCTCCCAAAGCTCCCAACATAGAACCAATGGCCATTTTCAGGCGCAAAATATACATTTCCCGCGCTAACTTAGCCTGTTCGTTCCCCTCCTGAATGGCCTTTTCTAGCCAACGCATATCCCCCGATACTCCAGTAATTCCCTTTAAGCCAGATTCTTTATTTAACAAGCTATTCATCTCCTCACCCGTCATGGCCGATTCTCGCGCCCAGTGGATGAGAATGGCCGGATCGATGGAACCACTGCGAGTCCCCATCATCACGCCTTCTAGGGGGGTAAAACCCATTGTTGTGTTAATGCTTACGCCCCTATCTACAGCCGCAAGGGAACAGCCATTCCCGAGGTGACAGGTGATTAACTTTAATTGGCTCAACGGTTTGCCTAAAATCTCGGCGGCTTTTTGGCTACAGTACCCGTGACTAATGCCATGAAAACCATAGCGGCGAATCCCTTCTTGATAGTAGCGGTAAGGAATGGGATAAACGGCCGCGGCTGCGGGCATTTGGCTATGAAAAGCGGTGTCGAAAACGGCGACTTGAGGTAAATCCCCTAAAATCTGCTCAATGGCTTCGATGCCTTGTAAATTGGCGGGATTATGGGCGGGGGCTAAGGCAGAGAGTTCTTGAATCTTGGCTTTGACGGGGGGGGTGATTAAGGTGGCCTGGGAATATTCGGCTCCCCCGTGGACGACTCGATGTCCGGCGATCGCAATTTCCCCTAAATTTTCTAAAACCTTGGTTCTTCCTGTGGTGAGGGTGTTTAACATTCGCTTAATCCCCTCCTGTCGAGAAATCCTGCCGAGAGGGATTTGTTCAACCACACCCTGGGCCTGAATTTTCATCTGGGCGTTATCCTCTCCCATCCAGTCAATGGTACCTTTCCAGAGAGGTTGAGGCGGCCCTGGGGGCAAATTCTCCCCGCTGAGATCATATAAACAACTTTTTTGGGAACTAGACCCCGCGTTGAAGACTAAAATTTTCATGCTCATCTTTGCCCGTTCTATCCTCTCCTGTATCATGGTCGCCTCTTGAGGATCACTGGAAAAATCTAGCGGATATTTTTAGAATTGCCGGGTCATAACTCTCACGACTTAGGGCTTAATATGGTAATGTTTAATTATTTTAAAACTGAAACTAGGGCTTTATGAATGTTCAACTCACGGTTCCAGGAATGATGTGTGATGGTTGTGTTAACAGCATTACCAGTGAGATTAAAACCCATGATCCTAATGCCAAAGTTGAGGCAAATTTAGATC
This sequence comes from Spirulina subsalsa PCC 9445, assembly GCF_000314005.1. Lineage (NCBI taxonomy): Bacteria > Bacillati > Cyanobacteriota > Cyanophyceae > Spirulinales > Spirulinaceae > Spirulina > Spirulina subsalsa. The sequence goes on along the minus strand of NZ_JH980292.1, from coordinate 1,099,958 downwards.
GTAAATTGCTAACCATTGAAACGGCAAAAATGGCAGAACCCGAGCTAAAAGCCATCATTACAGCAGCCGGGTATGAGGTAACTTAGCTAGCCCAGTCCGAAGCGCCGCGCTGTACCACAGGCCAGCATCGGGATGAAAGTCAAGCGGGCTTGGAGGGGTCGGGCTGATTCAGCAAGCTCTAGCGAAGACTCTGTGAACGGAGAATCTCCCGCTAACGCTCCCCGTATAGCGGGATGAGCGTCAAGCAACGCCCATTGACTATAACTGAAATTTATCAATTTGGGGGAGAATTCCCGGGTTTTCCCTATGAGCGACGGGGTTTTAAGGCTTTTCCGTTGCAAATTGTTAAGAACTGCCCAAGAATTGAGTGCGATTACGCCAAGTTCAAGCTAGTCTAGTCCCTATGTTCCCCTACTAATCTTGATTTTTCGATGAATAAAGAACAGTTAGTCAACGCGATCGCCGCACAAACCACCACAACCAAAAAAGAAGCAGATATTATCCTCTCCGCAACCTTGGAAACCATTATGGAAGCCGTTGCGACGGGGGACAAAGTGACGCTGGTCGGTTTTGGTAGTTTTGAGGCTCGCAATCGTAACGCTCGCACCGGGAGAAATCCTCAAACTGGAGAGCCAATTACTATTCCCGCTACTCGTGTTCCCGCTTTTTCTGCGGGTAAACTGTTTAAGGAAAAAGTGGCTGGGTAGTTATTCAGCACGCCCTAATTAATTATCAATTGTCAATTCCCCCATACCCCACACCTTACGAATCAGTGATGTTTCCCCTCTTCCCTTAAAATATTAAGGATGGATCTGGGCAAAGGATAGTAAAAAAATGGCGGTTAAATTACGGAAACCTGTTTTGGTCGGAGGCATTACCCTTTCTTTTGGATTGTGGTTATGGTGGACGATTCAAGACTCCCTCGCGGAAGTGGGAGAGGGGGGAATGCTTTTTTTAACGGCATTGGGTGGGGGGTTGTGGTGGCTTCAGCGTCGCCGGAAAGAGGTACAACTTCCTGAGTCGCCCCTTGTGCCGTTAAGTCTAGAACAGGTGCAAAGTGCGATCGCCCAAACCCAAAAACAATTACAGACACTACAAACCGAAGCCCCCCATCAGGATTACTCGGCCTTCTCCCAAGCCCTCGCCGCATTACCCCAAACCTTAGAACGCCAAACTTTAAACCTGGCCATCACTGGACTGGCAAAAGTGGGCAAAACTAGCCTCTTTAATCACCTCAGCGCCTCCCTACAACGGCCGGGGATACAGTGGCAGGAAATCCCCCTCCCTTCCTTGGGGGAAACTGAACTAGAAACCCATCTCGCCCCCTTACAGTCGGTGGACTTGCTGCTGTGGTTGATTACGGGAGATTTAACCGAGAGTCAAAACCAAGCCTTACGCTACCTGAACGCCAACCATCACCGCACCCTGATTTTATTCAATAAACAAGACCAGTATTGCACCGCAGATCGCACCCTGATTTTAGGACAAGTGCGCCAACATCTTGGGGGACTGCTCCCAGAGCAAGATATTATGGCCATCGCCGCCGCCCCCAGTGCCGTCAAAGTGCGCAAACACCAACCGGACGGAAGTATTGAGGAATCATGGGAAGCCCAAACCCCCAGCTTAAACGTCCTCCATGAGCGTTTAGGGGAGATTTTGAGCGAAACCCCTCAAGCACTGGTTTGGGCGACCACATGGCGGGAAAATCAGGGCTTACAGGGCAGGATTAAAGACCAATTGAACCAAGTTCGACGCGATCGCGCCCTTCCCATTCTAGAACAATACCAATGGGTCGCCGCCGCCACCGCCTTTGCTAACCCTGTCCCCGCCCTCGATATCCTCGCCACCGCCGCCATTAACGCTCAATTACTCCTAGATTTAGGGGCAATCTATCAGCAAAAACTCTCCCTCAACCAAGCCCAAACCGCCGCCGCTACCCTCGGCAGCCTAATGATGAAATTAGGTTTAGTGGAACTTTCCACCCAAACCATTGCAGGTTTCCTCAAAACCAATGCCATTACTTATATGGCGGGGGGAGTAGTCCAAGGCATCAGCGCCGCCTACCTCACTCGTTTAGCTGGACTGAGTTTGATTGAATATTTCCAAACTCAAGACCCAGACGTAGAAGCCAATCGGGGGTTTAATCCCCAGCGTCTAGGTCAAACCCTACAACGGATTTTTGAACAAAATCAACGGGGGGCTGTCTTACAAAAGTTTGTGCAACAGGCCATCAGCCGCTTAACAGGAGAGAATGCAGCGGTAATCACCCATCCCCAAAATTGAGGTGGATTTTTCTCTCACCGTCGAGTTATCTTGGGCAAAGAGTGGGAGCAGAGTAACCATGACATCAATTCCTGAACCAAGTTTAAGGGCGGGTACTGAGGCTTTTCGGGAGGGGAACTATCAGGAGGCGATCGCCCATTTGGAGGCCGTCTGTGCTGTAGAGTTAGATCCAACCATCCTCAACAGCGCCCAACAAGCCTTAATTGTCGCCTATTGTAAGACGGAACGACCGGCCGAGGCGATCGCCCTTTGTAAACAACTCGCCCAAACTCCAGACCTCTATCCTTGGGCAGCCAAAACCCTAGCCGACCTGACCCAGCGTTATCGTAAAGCCAACGCCGCCAACTTTGTCCCCCCCGACGAGCAAACCGCCCAACCGAGCGCCTCCAGTCCCCCGACTGACTCCAGTTCCCCACCCCAGCGCCCCCTACCCGTCGCCTATCAAGCCCCACCGGAAGCGGCCCCCTCGGTTTATGTTTCGGGGCGAACTTGGCGCAATGGGGAACGAGCTAAACGCTGGAAGAAACTCAAAAGCCCTCGACAATGGAAGTTTTGGCTACGTCAAGCCCTCACCTTAGCCCTGTTATTCTGGTTAGTGAATACCAGCCTAATCTGGACGATGGGGGCAATCAATGAGGTTTTATGGCGTTTACCCTTGTTCAGACCTCTGGGCTTGTTTTATAGCAATCCTTGGCGGGTGGTTGGTGGGGTGTTCCTTGTGGTCTTTGTTGCCGCCCCTTGGCTCCTGGAATTCTTACTCCAACGTCTTTATAAACTTGAACCCCTGCCCTTACACCGTCTGGCCGCCCAATACCCTGAAACCGCCAAAGTCTTCCAACGGTTAACCCGTCATTATCAAGTTCCCGCCCCAAAACTTGCCCTGCTGCCCACAGGTGCGCCCGTTGCCCTAACTTACGGTCACTGGCGGGCCACCGCTTGTATTGTGGTGAGTGATGCCCTGTTAGAACAGTTAGAAGATGACGAATTAGCCGCCCTCTTGGCTGCCCAGTTTCGCCCCATTATCAGCCGCGAGGGTTTTCTAATGTCCGGCGCGATCGCCTTTTTACAACTTCCCTTTACCCTCTACTGGCTGATCGCCCAACAGGGGGAACAAGGGAGAGAAAACCCCTCCCGTCACTATCCCCGTTTTGTCTCCCCTCTCTTACAGGGGGTCTGTACAGTGGGGACTACGGTTTTCTATAGTTTCTATTGGTTGTGGCGTGTTCCCCTGCTTTATGTTTCCCGTCAGCGTCAATATTATAGCGATCGCTTTGCCGCCCAATTCACAGGCAACCCGAACGCCCTCAGTCGTGCGTTACTCAAAATGACCATCGGCATCGCCCGACACATTGAACAACGGCAATTTACCACCGCCCTCTTAGAGAGTTTTGATCTCCTCATGCCCGTCAGTCACCGTCAAGCCCTGACCTTGGGGAGTTTGCCCGATACCACCCCCTTTAGTGATGTATTGCGCTGGGACTGTACCAACCCTTACCGCCACTGGCTCGCCCTCGTCAACTCCCACCCCTTATTAGGCGATCGCCTTTATCTACTCAACCGCTACGCCAACCACTGGAAACTCCAGCCAGAGGTTGATCTCCCCACCCTCATCCCCCCCCCAAAAACCCTCAAAGATCATTGGCTCAAACTGAAAAACAGTTATACCGCCTTACCCATCCTGCAAAGTGCCATCCTCTCCGGCCTCGGTTTTGGGTTATGCGCCCGCCTGATTTTAGCCGCCATTGGTCTACTCAGTGACCTCCTCAGTCCTTGGGTGCGCTTTCCCCTCTGGCGTTTAATTTGGTTCTATAACGCTCAACCTGTATTAATTAACGCCTGTATTCTCGCCGCCTTTAGTCTGAGTTTAATTATCTGGATTAACGGCTACTTCCCCGATATTCGGATTTCCCCCTCTCGGGAAGATCCCCGGTTAGAGGACTTAATCCGTCCCTCCCACTCTGTCCCCCCCAAAAGTTACCCTGTGCGCTTAAAAGGGCAATTAATGGGGCGGCAAGGGCTACAGAATCAACTGTTACAAGACCTGATGCTAAAAACCGATAGCGGTTCGATTAAACTCCATTTTTTCTCTAAGTTCGGCCCCCTCGGCAACCTGTTCCCCCTTGCCCCCCATCCCAGTCAGTTTATCGGTCGAACGGTGACGGTTTGCGGCTGGTTCCGTCGGGGCAGTACCCCCTGGATTGATGTAGATACCATTCGCACTTCGTCAGGACAACAAACCCAAAGCGGTTATCCCGTCTGGGTGACGATTTTAGCCCTTCTCTCTGCGATGGGAGCCGCTTATTTTATTTGGCAAGCGTGACCTATTCCCAACCTTAATCCATTCAGCTTTTGGTTTTCTTGTCTAGGCAAGAGGCAATCATTCTTAATTCCCCCTCTACCCCCTGTTCCCCCTTCCTTTGGGCAGAAATGTAAAGAAATATTGCCAAATTGCAAAATATCTGTTACATTTATTTACATAAGAAATACAGCGTTTCGGATTTTGCCTAAACCTCTGGCTCAGTCGGGTATGCGTAAACTCTGTCAAACATTTGTATCTCAATATCTCCTCCCAATACAGCAAGCTCAAAGCCAAGTCGTGAAAACGGCTTGCTTTTTCTGTGTATGTATGTAGGACTTACTGAATAAGTCTGCTCGTGGGGTTAGGGAATGGGGAACAGGGAACAGGGGAAGTCGAAAAAAGGCAAGACTTTTTGATGATTTATCCCTAAAACCTTGCACTTTCTCGCTCCTAAACCGCTAAAAGCCTTATTCACAGTGCTTAGAGGGATATTCAGCAGGCCTTATGTACAGGTAAGCTTTGAACTTTTTGGGAGTTGGAGGAGTCCAATGAATTGGTTCTGATCTTGTCAAATTAACCAAGGGTGATAGTATTTTAAGAATTATTAACCCTCACACTTGAATCCAACTGAGTAGAGTTATGAAAGGATTATTACTCCGACCAACAACCCGCCCTCTTTTATGGAGTCTGCTGTTAGCAGGCTGTGCGGTTAGCCTGTTTTCTCGCCCCGTTTATAGTGAAGTACAGGTCGCCCAAACGGCCTCTAGAACCCAACAACTCAATGACTTTTTGCGTCGCGGTCGGGAATTGGTGGATTCGGGAGATTATGCTAATGCGATCGCCGTTTATCAGCAAGCGATGCAGCTTGATGGTAACAATGCGCGAATTTTCTCGGGGATTGGCTACCTACAGGCCCGCCAACAGAATTACAGCGCCGCCGCCGAAGCTTACCGCCGCGCCATTGCTCTAGAAGCCAATAACGCTGATTTTCACTATGCTCTTGGCTATAGTTTGGCGAAAATGGGGGATTATACCAGTGCGGCCACATCCTACCAGCGCGCGATTCAACTCGACTCCAATCACAAAGAGAGTTATTTAGGATTAGCTGTCGTTCAACTGCGCAATGGGAATTATGAGGGAGCCATTCAAACCTATGAACAAATCATTGCCAAAGACCCCAATAATAGCGCCGATATTTACGGTTTAGTGGGAACTGTGTTAGTGGAACGGAGACAACTCGATAAAGCGATTGATCTCTTAGAACGAGCCGCTCAACAATTCCCCAGTAATGTTCAATTACGTTTACCCCTTGCCGTTGCCTTTTTAGAACAAGGCAATTATGAGCGAGGGATGGCCGTTCTGGAGAGCATTATAGAACTGGATCCCCGCAACGCTATAGTTCATCTCCAAATCGGCAAGATCCGCGCTGCCCAAGGCAATATCGAGGGGGCAGAAGAGGCCTATCGTCGGGCTTCAATCTTGGATCCCCAGTCGGCAGATGTTCAGATGGCTGTAGCGGATTTTTGGCTGGAGCAAGGTCAGTTATTAATGGCCAGTACAGCTTATCGACGAGTGACTGAGTTAACCCCCAATGATCCCGAGGCCCATTTTAAACTGGGGTCGGTTTTGCGCGATCGCCGACGTTCTGCTGATGCCCGGGAAGCCCTAGAAACAGCCCGCAGACTCTACCAAGCCCAAAATAATCGTCAAGGGGTGGCCAAGGTAGATGAATTATTGAGTCAGTTTCGTTAGCTAGGGTCTGTCGAATAACACGCCTACGCACTTACCCAACAAGGGAACAGGGGGGTCGGGAAAATCCGGTTGTGTCCAAAATTGGGGAACAGGTCATAGGGAAGGGGAAGCCCCCGTTGTACCCCTTGCGGTCAGCGTCGGCAGAAGGTCAGCTGGGTTGTTCTCCTTCCTCTTCTATCACATCCCCTTGAGTTAATTGATCCTCTACCCACTCCATTAACTCTAACTCTGTGATAAAGTCCCAGGCCACCTCAGCTAGATTTTCTAACTGCTCACTGGATAACTGCTTAATTTGACCCTGTAACTCTTTGGAAATCTCCCCAAAACGGCGCTTGAGGGAACGTAAAACAATGGCAAACTGTCCCGCTAGCATTCCCTGTTGTTTACCCTGTTCAATCCCTTGTTGTTTACCCTGTTCAATGCCTTCTTGTAACCCCTGCAAACGACCCTGTTTTATCCCTTCTTGAATGCCCGCTTGTTTGCCCTGTTTAATGCCTTCTTGAATACCCGCTTGTTTGCCTTGTTCAATCCCTTCTTGTAGACCTTGAGAATGGCCTAAAGAAAGGGAGTCTCGCTGGTCAACAATAAAGAGGCGTTGTTGTTGTAAAATGTCAAATTCTTCATGGGTTAAGCTGGCAGTATCGGCACAGGCAAAGGCTTCATTTAAGGCGGGAATCCCTTGAAAATTGGCAGGAATGGCTTGTAAAGTTCCCGCTTGTTTTAAAAAGTAGAGCCATTGGTCTGTGACGCTGGTTAATTGCTCAACGGTTTTCTGGAATTTAGGCAGTTCAATAAAGACTAAACCGAGTTCATTGTTAGGATAGTCAAACCCTTGTTCAACTTCTTTGAGGGCGAAACGGGAGACAATATTAGGCTGTTGGTCGAACATTTGAAAGTCCGTGATGGTCAGGGTCATCAAGGGCTTAATTTCTAAGGGAACATCGGTTTTATTCAGTTGTAGGGCGTAGGTTTTGGCGGCATTGAATAAAACCCGCTTGCTGAGGGTGGGTAAACTCAGCACTTGAATTTCAATTAAACAGGTGGTGTCTCCGTTTAGTTTGGCGTTGACCCGAAGGGGTGGGGCAGGGATACGGGGATTTAATGCAGTCCAGTCCAGGACTTCTGGGGTGATTTCTTCTATAACGGGGTTGCCTTCGTAAAGGACTGCATTGAGGAAACTGAGCAGGACTTCGGGATGCTCTGTGGAACCAAAGATTTTTTTAAAGCCGAAATCGGTCGTAGGATCAATGAACTTCATAGGGGTCAAAATCAAACCGTTTGGGGTTAACCGTTTCCGTGGGCGCGATCGCACAATCAAGCGCATCGACTGACAAACTGGATTTAATACTAGCACCCTGTCCCCCCCTCCATTCACGCTGTCTCTCTTGATCTTCTAACTGCATAGAAATGTACTTTAAGCAACAGTTATTAACAAAATGTCACGTTAAAGTGAGAGCTATAGCTTCAACTCACAAGGAATCTCACTGATGGTCATGACTCCCTCCGCTCTTAACCTGCAAGGCTCCCGCCTTAAGACCACCACGATTGGTCAGTATTTAGTGGAACAACTCGAAGCCCTTGGCCTAGAGCATATTTTCGGGGTACCGGGGGATTATGTCCTCAAGTTTATGGATTTACTGTTAGACAGTTCTCTGGAGTTGGTGGGAACTTGTAATGAACTCAATGCAGGGTATGCGGCCGATGCCTACGCCCGTTTAAAAGGCGTGGGGGCGGTTTGTGTGACCTATGGGGTGGGGGGCTTAAGTTTAGTGAATGCGATCGCCGGAGCCTATGCCGAACAAGTCCCCCTGATTGTGATTAGTGGCGCCCCCCCCACCACAGCCCATCAAAACCTGTGGAATCCCCTCCTGCTGCACCACACGACGGGAGATTATAACCTTCAGCAGTCGGTGTTAGAAAAGGTCACGGTGGCGGCCGTCACGTTAACGCCAGATCAAGCGACCCAGCAAATTGATCAAACCTTGGCCGCTTGTCTCCGTTATAAGCGCCCGGTTTATATTGAGATTCCCGCCGATTTAGTCGCCTATCCCTGCACCATTCCGGCACAAAAGCCCCTTGTGGTGCGCCCCAGTAGTGATGAACAGGCCTTGCGGGAAGCGGTGGAAGAAGCGGTGATGCTGTTAGAAAAGGCGAAATATCCGGTTATTCTGGCGGGGGTGGAACTCCATCGCTATGGCATCCAAGGGAAATTAGTGGAGTTAGTGGAAAAAACGGGTTATCCGATTGCTTCGACATTGTTGGGTAAGTCGAGTATTACGGAAATGCACCCCCAATTTATTGGTAATTATGTAGGGGCGCTGAGTCGGGATTATGTGCGCGATCGCGTTGAACAAGCCGATTGTATTCTCTGTTTAGGGGCGATCCTCTCTGATACTAATTTAGGGGGCTATACCGCCCAACTGGATCGGGGGAAATTAATCAATGCTAACTTGCAACGGGTACAAATTAAGCATCATTACTATTCGCCCATTTACTTGGGGGATTTTATCGACTGTTTAACAGAAACCTTAACCCCTCGTTCCCCGGAAGCCCTAGATATCCAGCCAACTTCTACCCTCTTAGCGGATCCCTTTGTGGTGCAATCGGAAGCCCCCCTCACCAATGCCCGATTCTACCAACGGATGAATCACTTTATGGGGGAACAGAATATTGCGATCGCCGAAACCGGAGATGCAATTATTGCCTGTATTGACCTCCCCATCCGTCAGGATGCCAAATTCATCGGCCAGGCCTTTTATATGTCTATTGGCTATTCTCTCCCCGCTTGTTTAGGTGCGGGTCTAGCCCAACCGGATCATCGGATTTTGTTATTTATTGGCGATGGTTCCTTTCAGATGACCTGTCAGGAACTCTCCACCATTATCCGTCACGGGTTAAATCCGATTGTGTTTTTGATTAATAACGACGGCTACACCATTGAACGGATGATTCATGATGGCGCTTACAATGATCTTCAGCCTTGGAAATATCACAAAATGCCGGAAATTTTCGGGGAGAGTTGGAGTTGTGAAGTCCACAGTGAGGGGGATTTAGAGGAAGCCCTTGCTACGGCCCAATTGTTGCGCGATCGCCTCTGTTTCATTGAAATCCACCTCGATCGGTTTGATTGTTGTGAGCGCTTAGTTAATTTAACCCGTCAGTTGGGGTCTGGAGTTTAACTCAAACCTATTGACAATCCCGGGTCTAAAGGCGAGGGGAGTATTAACGAATGTTAGCGGTGGGAGTAGTCAACGAGCGGACTAATCCCCTCTATAATGAAACGAAACCGTCTTTCGATTGAAACTTCCCCCATGAATTCTGTGTGGCAACGCTTCACCTTGTCTGATTTGCCCCTCTCCCAATGGCGGGGGGGGAGTTACTTGTACCGCCTTGTGGGTTTCTTAAGTGCTTGGCGGGAGGGCAGTTGGTTCTTACAATGGGCGAATCCCCTCGGTGCCGTCATTTTGTGCGCTATTGTTCTCATTGCCCCCTTTACCAATTCCTCCAATCCAACGGGAGTATTACTCATCGCGGCCGGGGGCTATTGGCTGATGTTAACCCTCTCAGACCGCCTGAAAACGGGGTCTACACCCATTCATCTGGCCGTGGGGGTGTATTGGTGCATTGCGGTCATTGCAACAGCCTTTTCTGACGTGAAAAGTGCGGCCTTTTCAGGATTAATTAAACTGACCCTGTTTTTGTTTATGTTTCTCTTGGGGGCGCAGGTGTTGCGATCGCCTCGTCTCCGGAATTGGGTCGTGGCCGTGTATCTCCACGTCTCCCTCCTCGTCAGCGCCTACGGGATTCGTCAACAATATAAGGGGGTGGAACAATTAGCCACTTGGAACGATCCCACCTCCCTCCTCGCCCATGAAACCCGGGTTTATAGCTTCTTGGGCAATCCTAACTTGTTAGCGGGGTATTTAATCACCGCGATCGCCCTCAGCATAGCCGCCTTATTTGTTTGGCGAGGATATCTCCCCAAAACCCTCGCGGGGGTAATGCTGGTTATCAATCTCGCTTGTTTATTCTTTACCGACAGTCGCGGGGGGTGGATTGCCGCCCTCGCCCTCCTGATTACTTTCTTCCTCCTCCTGCGCTATTGGTTTGCTGAATATTTACCCACTGTTTGGCGGATGTGGTTAGTGCCGATGCTATTTGGGGGCATGACAGGGGCAATTCTCTTAGGCATTACCTTAGTGGAACCGTTGCGTTTACGGGTGATGAGTATTTTTGCCGGACGAGAAGACAGTAGCAACAACTTCCGGATCAACGTCTGGGAGGCCGTGTTTCGTATGATTGGGGATCATCCCATCATCGGCATTGGTCCGGGCAATGATGCCTTTAAGCAAGTCTATCCTCTCTATGCCCGTTCCGGCTATGGCGACGCTTTGGGGGCCTATTCCATCTTTTTAGAAACCCTCGTTGAGGTGGGGTGGGTAGGTTTTGCCCTGTTTTTATGGTTTGGGCTGATTACTTTTAATCTCGGTTTACAACAACTCGCCCGTTTACGCCAGACTAAAGAGGTACAAGCCTTTTGGTTAATGGCTGCGATCGCCGCTTGTGCCGGAATGTTAGTTCATGGTCTGTTTGACACCGTTTGGTATCGTCCCCCCATCAATACCCTATGGTGGCTCATGGTCGCCTTAATTGCTAGCTTTTTTGCCTCAGGACAGCCCTCTAATTCCGCCCCAGTCGAATGAACCTTGATCAGGACTAGGCAACTTCAGAAAATGCCCCTACCATAGGATATCCCTTACCTAAAATGTCGGCTTGTTCGTGAAACGTTGCGCAGCAAAGGCTCTCGGTTTTACCGATGAGATGAAAAGCCGACCAATATAAGACAGCGAAGCACAACTAATATTCAGGGGAATCCTGATTCTCGACATATTTTTTAAGTTGGTCTATTGTGACACCACCAAAACTAGCTACAAAATAAGCCCCGGTCCATAATACTCGTTTGTCTTTCCCATAAATCTTTTTCAGGTAGTCAGAGTAATTATCCCACATACGTTTGCTAGAAGTAGATTTTAGATTAGCAATTAATCCACTCAGTAACTTATGTGGTGGGTAAGTCAAAAGAATGTGAACGTGGTCAGACTCCCCGTTAAACTCTACGATACTGGCATCCCACTTATCAACAATAGACTTAAAAGCCTCATTTAAGAACTCTAAATGTTCTTTTTTGAATACTTTTCTACGGTATTTATTCACCAAGACTATGTAGACAGTGAGATTAAATGTAGCCCGGCGAGTCTTAAAATAATTAATTTCCATACCCTTGACAGTTAGTGCAGTGAAATGCTATAACTCTAAAATAACACATTGAGAGGTCGGTTCAATGCGGGTCATAGAGTTTAAAGTTAAAGCGACACAAACGCAACAAGTAGCTATCCTAGAAGCTATTAGAACAGGGCAGTTTATTCGGAATAAATGCCTTGGACTTTGGATGGATTCCACTAAAGAAGATAAGGTTAATTATGCTTCTTTGTGTAAATTTGTAACAACTTTGAGTAACAATACAGATACTCCGTTTGTAAGCTATCTAAACTCTACGGCTCGCCAGGCAAGTGCTGAAAGAGCTTGGTTGGCTATATCTCGTTTCTACAGTAACTGTAAAAAAGGGTTAGCTCAAAAAGGCTACCCTAAATTTAAGAAGTTCTCAAGGTCTGTGGAGTACAAAACTTCGGGTTGGAAACTAGCAGAAGATAAAAAATCTATCCACATAACAGATAAAACTGGAATTGGCAAGTTAAAGCTAATTGGCTCTTATAATCGTGAAATTCTAGATAAGTTGCTAATTAAAAGAGTTAGACTTATCAAAAGGGCTGACGGATTCTATTGCCAATTTGTTTTAGACCTTGAAAGAATAGAACCGTTTGATTTTACAGGAAAGGAAGTAGGAATTGATGTTGGATTAAACCATTTTTTAACGGACTCTAATGGAAATAAAATTGATAACCCTCGATTTCTCCGTAAAGCCGAGAAGCGTTTAAAAAAAGCGCAACGTCAGCTATCTAAAAAGAAAAAGGGGAGCAACAAGCGTCAAAAACAAAAGTCAAAAGTAGCCCGTCTTCATTTAAAAGTCTCTAGACAACGTAAAGATTTTGTTGTAAAGACAGCAAAAGCGTTAATCCAATCTAACGATTTGGTAGTCTACGAGGACTTGAAGGTTTGTAATATGCTGAAAAATAGAAAACTTGCTAAGTCTATTAGTGACGCAAGTTGGTCAATGTTCACCGATTGGTTAGACTACTTTGGGAAAATACACGGGAAGTTTGTGATAGCGGTAAACCCACAATATACTAGCCAGCAATGTTCTAGTTGTGGCAATATTGTCAAGAAAACGTTGTCTGTAAGAACACATATTTGTTCTTGTGGTTGTGTTTTGGATAGGGATGAAAACGCCGCTAAAAACCTACTTCAAAAAGCGAATACTGTCGGGCGGACAGAAATTCAAGCCCTTGCTACGCAACGTTTCACGAACGGACAGACTACCCACTGTCTATTAGGTGAAAGCCTTATAGATAAGGTAACTGGATGAACAGGGAATCCCTCGCTTTTAGCGATGGGAGCGTCAATATGCCTTACAATTGATGGTTGTTCCCCTAGGACTGGCGATCGCCCTAGGAGTCTTAACCGCTCAACGCATTACCCGGCCGATTCTGCGCCTCACAGAAGCGTCTCAGGCGATCGCCAATGGTCAACTTGAACAACATATTCCCCCCAGTTCTATCGCTGAATTAAGCATTCTTGACCAATCGTTTAATACAATGGCCGCCCAACTTAATCATACCTTTAATGAACTGAAGTTGCGGGAAAAAGAACGAGAAGATTTAATTACTGCCTATAGTCGTTTTGTCTCTCAAGATCATCTGAGTTTTCTCAATCGCGAGAGCATTACTAAGATTACTTGAGGCGATCATACTGAGCAAAAAATGTCGGTTTTATTCTCTGATATTCGGAACTTTACTCGTCTTTCTGAACAAATGAGTCCCGAGAAAACTTTCCAGTTCATTAATGACTATTTATCCTGGATGAATCCAGCCATTTTGCAAAATAACGGGTTCATTGATAAATATATTGGCGATGGAATTATGGCCTTGTTTGCCCAGAGTCCAGATGATGCCGTTAAAGCTGGAATTGGGCTATTAGAACGGTTAAACCAGTACAATCAACACCGAGTGACCCAGGGTAAATCTGACCTTGAAATTGGCATTGGTATCAATACGGGAGTCCTGATGTTAGGAACTGTAGGCAGTGCCAACCGCATGGAAAACACGGTGATTAGTGATGCTGTTAATTTAGCCTCTCGGATTGAACAACTCACCAAAACCTATGGAATTCCTTTGTTAATTAGCGAGTCTACGTTTAACCAGTTAAAGGAGGGACTCAATTATATTCGAGAAATTGATCATGTTAAAGTTAAGGGTAAATCTCAAGGGGTGACAATTTATGAAGTTTTTGCCGCCGATCCCTTACCCATTCGTGAGCAAAAGCAGCAGACTCTCACCCTTTTTCAACAAGCTATTGAGCAATATCGGCTATTTTCCTTTGAACGAGCAGAGTCGTTATTTAGTGAATGCCTAACCCTGAATCCTTTTGATAAAGTCGCTAAGGTTTATTTGAATCGCTGTCAAGAGAAGTATTACCATTTTAAGGTCAGTATTTTAGAAGAAAGTTTTAGGTTATTGAAGCAGCATTCAGACCAATTCACAGATGTTTTCTATACTTGTCTTTTTGAGAAAATACCAGAATCGAGAGCCATGTTTACTCAAACGGATATGACAAAACAGAAGCAAAAGCTATGGGGTAGTGTTGAGTTAGTCTATGAAAATTTAAGGCGACCCGAATTATTATCCGGTGCCTTAAAAGGTTTGGGGGCGACCCATGTTCAATATGGCATTGAATCTCAACATTATCAACGGGCTGGAGAAGTTTTTTTAGAGACTTGTGCAACCTGCTTAGGAACCGCTTGGACTCCTGATGTCCAAGAAGCTTGGGCGGATGCCTATGCCACCATTCAAGCATTAATGCTCCAAGGAGCAGAAAGTATCAATAACGGGTCTACAGGGAGAGAAAACTAATAGAATCCTAGAACAAGCCATTTTTTTTGTTAGAATTAACAAATTCTCGGCCAACTCAATCTATGGCTTTCTGGCAAAACCACCGACTTTCCTTTTGTTCCCATCTTTTAAACAATCTGCCGTTACGCGCTGTGCTGATTGTTCCTTTTGTGGTGCAAATTACTTTTGCTGTTGGCTTAACGGGATGGGTTTCTTGGCGGAATGGGCAACGGGCGGTCAATGATTTAGCGGCACAATTGCGCTTTGAAGTCACCTTACGCATTGAGCAAAAACTGGATACCTTTTTAGAAATTCCCCCCAAAATTAATCACCTGAATCAAGATGCTTTAAGACTAGGTTATATCTCTACGACAAACCTAGAGCAAATGTACCGTCATTTCTTTACCCAAGCTCAAGAATTTGAGCAAGCGGGGGGAATCTTTTTTGGTCGGCCGGATGGCGAATTTATTGGTAATGCTCTTTTTGATCCCGACAATCCCCATCAATTAATGGTAGCAGGGGCGGCTACGGAGGGAGCCATTCATTTTTATGATGTGGACGCAGAAGGTCGCCCCGTGCGCTTACAAAGCATAACTCCGGGTTTTGATCCCCGTCAACGTCCTTGGTATCAAGCGGCAATGGCGGAGCGTACCTCCACTTGGGGGGACATTTTCCCCTATCATGCCTATACACTGCTGGCGCTTCCCATCGCAACCCCGATCTATGACCCAGATGGCGCGCTTCTTGGGGTTTTTGGTAATAACTTTTTTTTGGATCGGGTGAGTGAGTTTTTAAGTGGTTTGAAGGTGGGTAAAACGGGACAGACTTATGTTATTGAGCGCAACGGCAACATTGTAGCGAGTTCAACGTTACCCCAACCCTTTCGGGTGGAAAATGGTATCACCCATCGGCTGAATATTCTGACTGTTGAGGATTCGTTGCTGGTTGCTTCGGCTGAATTTCTGAGCGATCGCTACCGACAATTTAGCACCATTCAAGAACCCGCCCAGCTTGAGTTTATCTATCAAAAAGAACGCTATTTTTTACAGGTTTCCCCCTTTCAGGATCAATTCGGCCTTGATTGGCTGATTGTCGTCATGATGCCAGAGTCGGATTTTATGGCACAAATTAACGCCAATACCCGCAACTCGATTCTGCTCTGTTTAGGGGCTCTCGGGGTGGCTATCGTTTCGGGTTGGTTAACCAGTCGCTGGATTATGCGCTCTGTCGGGCAACTGATGGGGGCTTCTGCGGCTATTGCTCAAGGGGAACTCTCCCAAGCGATTGAACCGGGGCGTTTACGAGAGTTGGCGATTTTGGCGGAAACCTTTAACGATATGTCCCAACGCTTACAAACTTCCTTTGCGGCACTACAAACGGCTCATAATAACCTCAAAGAAAGTGAGGGAAAATTCCGCTCCTTTGCCGAAAATAGTGATGCTGTCCTCTGGATTTTTGACCGTTTTCAGCGTCGCTTTATTTACATTAGTCCTGCCTGTGGCACGCTGTGGGGTTGTGAGGAGTCCATTTTGTTAGACCAACCGCGTCAATTACTCTATAGAATTCTCCGTAAAGACCGCCCCGCCCTATTAAAGGCACTGCGACAAGTTGACCAAACCCATACTTTTGTGATTGATTACCGCATTGTTCATCCCGACGGAACAGTGCGCTGGATTCGCGATCGCGCCTTTTTGTTAGAGAATAGTCAGGATCCATGCCCTTGGTTAGGGGGAATTGCCGAAGATATCACCGAACGCAAACATTTTGAGCAAGCCCTAACCCAAAGTGAAGCCCAATATCGCTTATTGGCGGAAAATATGAGCGATTTGGTCTGTCTCCATACCCCGAGGGGAGATTATCTCTATGTGAGTTCCTCGGTGCAGAATTTGTTAGGCTACCAACCGCCGGATCTCATGGGTCACAATCACTTTGACCTGATTCATCCCGATGATCGCGATCGCATCCATCAAGAAGCCCTACAACTCAGTGACGGCACCGCCCTACCCCTAACCTATCGTATTCGCAAACAGGCCGGAGATTATCGCTGGTTTGAAACCGTAGCCCGTGGGGTTTTTAACGGCGAGGGCGAACTATTCCAGCTACAAACAACCTCTAGAGATGTGACGGAAAAAATACGCCTACAACGGCAATTAGAATATGATGCCTTCCACGATGCTTTAACCGGATTGCCCAACCGGAATCTCTTGATGGAACGGCTCAATTTTGCCATTGAACGGATTCACCACCATGACAACTACCAGTTTGCTGTATTATTTTTAGATTTAGACCACTTCAAAGTTATTAATGACAGTTTAGGGCATTTGGCCGGGGATGAAGTCTTAATTGATGTCGCCCAAAAACTGCGGGAAATGATGCACTCTAACGATTTAGTCGCCCGTTTAGGGGGAGATGAATTTGTGATCTTGATGGAAAAAATTCATGGACTCCATGACGTGCTTGAGCTAGTTGAGCGGATTTTTGAGCGTTTTCAAGACCCGGTTGCTATTAATTATCAACAAACCTTAATTCGGGCGAGTATTGGTGTTGTCGTGGGTACAATTCGCTATCAAAAAGCCATAGATTTGATTCGCGATGCAGACACAGCTATGTATCGCGCTAAGGAAAAAGGCCGAGCCTGCTATGAGATTTTCGACCCGACGATGCACGTTCAAGCCTTAGCCCGGCTGGAGTTAGAAAGTGATTTGCGCCATGCCATTGAGCAGAACCAGCTATTTATGTGTTATCAACCGATTATTAGTTTTGAGACTCATCAGTTAAAGAGTTTTGAAGCCCTGATCCGTTGGCAACATCCCCAGCGCGGCATTATTTCCCCGGCGGAATTTATCCCGGTGGCGGAGGAAACCCAGCTAATTGTACCGATGAGTCTTTGGTTAATGAAAGACGTGGCCAGCCAAATCAAGGCATGGCAGCAAGATTCAGCTTTGCCTCGGGATCTGACAGAATCCCTGCGGGTGAGTATTAATATTTCTGTGGTGCATCTGAAACAGAAACAGTTTATGGCTCAGGTGGATCAAGTGTTGCAAGAAACCGGGGTGTCGGGAAAACATTTCATTTTTGAAATTACCGAAAGTATCCTTATCCAAGATGTGGATGATATTATCCAGATTTTTCGCGGTTTACGCGATCGCGCTATTGCCATTACTATCGATGATTTCGGTACAGGATACTCCTCCCTTAGCTACCTCTGCGATTTACCCATTACTAGCTTAAAAATCGATAAATCCTTTGTCGGGCGGATGATCCAAAGCTCCCAAAACCGTCGCGTGGTTGAAACGATTTTAAGTTTGACTCAACAGTTAGGGTTATTTGCCGTAGCCGAAGGCATTGAAACCATCGAACAGTTTAATCTATTAAAAACCCTAGGCTGCCACTATGCTCAAGGGTATCTCTTCGGCCGCCCTGTGCGATCGCCCATTGCCCGTCAATGGCTAACTCACGACTCCCTCCCCTTCATAGACTCTTTGTAACATTCTTTATGCTCGATCATGCCCTTTCCCTCCCCTCCGGCCAACAGGGTCACTTTATCACCACCGAACCTTTAGAATCGAGAGGAGAAGCTGGGGAAAAACTCGTCTGGGACTTGATTCAAACCGCTTTTCAACATCGCCCCTGTTTAGCCTATTGGCGCTATCCTATCTTTTCAGGACAGGAAAATTATCGACAAGAACCCGATATTCTCATAGTCGATTTAGAACTGGGTTTAATCGTGATTGAAGTCAAGTCAATTAACATCCAACAAATTGTTAATATTTCCGGTCATCAGTGGCACTACCAAAACTTTTATACCAACTTTGGCAACCCCTACCAACAGGCGGAATCTCATGTTTTTGCCCTGTTGAATTATTGCGATCGCGAACCCCAACTCAAACACCAGCTAACCGCCCGCGCCCTGCTCGCTCTGCCCTATATTACTCAAGGGGAGTGGGAACAGCGCGGTTTTGCTAACTTGCCCAGTTCTCCCCCCATTCTCTTCAAAAATGATCTCGTTAATGATTTAGTTGAACCCGCTTCTCTTCTCCCCAAAATTCAAGCCGTTTTACCCCTCACCCAAAACAAGAAATTAACTTATCCTAACTGGAAATTACTCCTATCTATTATAGCAGGAACACCCCTCTATTGTAAACCCATTTACCCCAATAAAAACCCCCAAATTAATCGAGGGAAAATCATTAAAACCCTGCGCCAACAAATCCATGAACTAGATTTAGAACAAGAACGAATTGCCAAACAAATTCCCCCGGGATGTCAGAGAATTAGAGGCATTGCTGGGTCAGGAAAAACCGCGATTTTGTGCCAAAAAGCCGCCCACTTTCATCTAAAATACCCACAATGGCGCATTGCTTTCGTCTTTTTTTCCCGTAGCTTATACCAACCCATCCTAAAACAAATCGACCAATGGTTACGTTATTTTAGTCAAAATCAAGTTAGTTATGACTCCCAAAATCCTAACTTACAAGTTCTACATGGTTGGGGGGCAAAAAATCAACCGGGGTTTTATCGTCTCCTTTGTCAAGCGGTAGGAATTCAGCCCTTAACCGTCAATCAAACTCAAAGTTTAAACCCCAATGAAGCCCTAGCCGAAGCTTGTTTAAAATTACTCCAACAGGCCGCCATTCCTGCCCTTTTTGATGCCATTTTAATTGACGAAGGACAGGATTTAGTCGTGGATGCCCCCAAATTTGAAGAGAAACAGCCCTTTTATTGGTTAGCGTATCAGGCATTACGTCCTGTTGACCCCACCCAACCCGAACAACGACGTTTAATTTGGGGGTATGATGAAACCCAAAGCTTAGAAAGCTTATCCTTCCCTAGTGCCAGTGAAGTATTAGGAGAACGTTTAGGACATCTGGTGACAGGGGAGTATGAAGGGGGGATAAAAAAAAGCGAAATTCTACGCAAAAGTTACCGAACTCCCCACCTCATTATAACCACAGCCCAAGCACTGGCGATGGGATTTAGGCGATCGCAAGGCCTCCTCACCGGGTCACGACACCCCGAAGAATGGCAAGCCCTAGGTTATACTATTGAAGCCTATCATCCCCCTTATCTTACCCTCCATCGTCCCCCCAGCCATTCCCCCAATCCCCTACCCCGCTTATGGCCAGACTCCTATTTAAACTTTAATACCTACCCCACTCGTCAAGAAGAACTATCCCGACTCGCCCAGCATATTTTACACAATTTACGCTACGAAGGATTGCGCCCCAGTCCTGATATTTTGGTCATTGTTTTAGGCTCTTTTTTTGAAGCCCGTCAACTGGAAAAACAAGTCGCTCAATTTTTACTCAATCAGGGCATTGATATTTATCTTCCCAGCACATCAGATTGTAACCAAATTGAAGTAAATCGGGCGACTTATCAACCGAATAAATTCTGGTGTGATGGGGCGGTTACAGTGTCCCGAATTCATCGAGCGAAAGGACACGAAGCCGAGATGGTTTATGTTGTAGGATTAGATCAAGTGGCAAAAAGAGAGAGTGAGATTAAACTAAGAAATCAATTATTAGTCGCCTTTACTCGTTCCCGCTCTTGGTTAAATATTAGTGGCATTGGGGCTTATCCGTTGTATCGGGAGTTACGGGAAATCTTAGAACAGAAAGATCGTTTTACCTTAGATATCCAACATCCTCCCCAGCGAGAAATTCATATTACTGATGTGGGAGAAATTCTACAACGTTATGCTAAAGGGGGGCGGAATTTTCGCAACGCGAACTTACCCGGTGCAGAATTGGCGGGATTGTGTTTAAAAAATGCCAATTTTATTGGGGCAAATTTACGTTATGCCAATCTACAGGGGGCTAATTTAGAGGGAGTGAAGTTCATGGCCGCTGACCTAACGGGGGCTAATTTTCAGGGGGCAAATTTGCGCAAAGCCAAGTTAATGGGAGCCCTAATAGATGGAGTTAATTTTAAAGGGGCTGATTTAAGTTTGACCCAATGACTCCTCGAACTTGTTTAACCTGATAAAGAATAGAAATATTTTTTCAGATTGAAAAAAGGAGTGCTGGTTAGACACTCCTTTCTATTCTATAAGATTCGTTAGATTACAGGTGAAACCCTACTCAACGCCTTCGATGCGGTCTTCAACCTCCTGGTATAACTCCCGGAGACGGTCTAAATTCTCCTCGGAAGTCTCCCAGTACCCCCGACCGTTGACTTCTAATAAAGTGCCGACCATCTTACGGAAAGAATTGGGGTTTAAGTTCATTAGACGTTTGCACATTTCTGGGTCTTCAATGAAGGTGGTATTCACATCTTCATAGACCCAATTATCCACCGCGTCGGCTGTGGCAGACCAGCCCATGGTGTTCACCAAACGCTTAGATAACTCGCGCACGCCTTCGTAACCGTGACTCAGCATCCCTTCGTACCATTTGGGGTTTAACATCTTGGTTCGGGCATCGAGGCGGACGGTTTCGGAGAGGGTGCGGACTTGGGCGTTGGCGGTGGTGGTGTCGGCGATGTAGGCGGCGGGTTTTTTGCCATCCTTGCGGAGATTGGCCACCACTTTGGTGGGGTCGGAGTCGAAGTAGTGGGAAACGTCGGTCAGACTGATTTCCGATGAGTCGAGGTTTTGGAATGTGACCTCGGCGGTTTTCAAGGAGGCCTCGAAAATGTCCCGGCGTTCGTCCATCACTCCGGGATTGTCGGAGTTGAAGGCGAAGGATTTCCGGTTGAGGTACATATCCTGTAACTCGGACTCTTCTTCCCAGGTGCTGTTTTCAACGGCAAGGTTGACGTTGGAGGAGTAGGAGCCGGAGGCGTTGGAGAAGATGCGGGTGGCGGCCTGACGGATGCCGATGCCCATTTCTTCGGCCTGTTCTAAGGCGTGTTTGCGGACGAAGTTCATCTCTAGGGGTTCCTCGGCTTCGGCGGCCATTTTTACGGCCTGGTCGAGGAGGTTCATCTGGTTGATGAAGAGGTCGCGGAATACGCCGGAACAGTTGACGACGACATCAATCCGAGGGCGGCCGAGTTCTTCGAGGGGGATGAGTTCGAGTTTGTTGACTCGTCCCAAGGCATCGGGGAGGGGACGGGCTCCCACCATCCAGAGGATTTGGGCGAGGGATTCGCCGTAGGTTTTGATGTTGTCGGTGCCCCAGAGGACGGTGGCGATGGTTTCGGGATAGTGGCCGCCGTTGTCGAGTCGTTGCCGTTCTAGGAGACGGTCTACGACGATTTTGGCGGATTTGACGGCGGCGAGGGTGGGGATGGATTGGGGGTCTAGGGCGTGGATGTTTTTCCCGGTGGGGAGGACAAGGGGGTTACGGATGGGGTCGCCGCCGGGGCCGGGGAGGACATACTCCCCTTCGAGGGCTTGGAGGAGGCCGCCTAGTTCTTGGTCGGCACAGACTTGTTCTAGGCAGAATTCCAGGTACTCAAAGAGGGGTTTGAGGTCGTCGGTGTTGACGTTGGGATAGCCGGAGTTTTCCAGAGATTCGACCCAGGGGGCTTTTTTGAATTTCTGGAAGAGGTTGAGGCCGGAAACTTTGGAGACGCGACCATCTGCGTCGGTTTGGGCGTGGACGAGGGCGGCGACGGCTTCGCGGGTGGCGAGGGTGATGTTTTGCAGGAGGTCTACGTCACTCAGGATTCCGCGATCGCTATTGCCGTAAATTTCCTCAATATTGCGTCCCAAACTCTCGGCAATGATGCGGGGCAGACTCTTCAGGTTGTCGTCTTCCCGGTCTAAACTGGCGATATTGACCAGAGTTGCGATCGCCTCTTCTGCTGAGGGGGGTTTCCCAATCACGTGCAAGCCACAGGGCAGTAGGCGAGACTCAATTTCCATTAACTTCCGATACACAATGCCCACAATATTATCCCGCTCTTCGGGGGTCATATCTTTAGCATCGGTTGCGGGGAGTTGAATGTCTTGGTCAAGGTTGACCATGCGACATTTATCCATGATCGTATCGACAATTTGCACCCCCCGACCGCTATCTTTCAGGGTTTGGTAGGAGCCAATTAACTCGCTGAGTTCTTGCAGGCCTTTGTATAACCCGGCATTTTCGGCGGGAGGGGTGAGGTAGCTAATGGTTTCGGCATAGCTGCGACGCTTGGCAATGGTGGCCTCGCTGGGGTTATTGGCGGCGTAGTAGTAGAGGTTGGGGGTATTGCCAATTAAGCTGTCGGGATAGCATTCCCCACTCATACCCATTTGTTTCCCGGGCATGAATTCTAGGGAACCGTGGGTGCCAAAGTGTAACACCGCGTCGGCCTGCCAGACCCGTTCTAAATAGGTGTAGTAGGCGGCGAAACCGTGATGGGGGGAGGCGGAACGGGAGAATAAGAGGCGCATGGGGTCGCCTTCATAGCCGAAGGTGGGCTGAACGCCGATGAAGAGGTTGCCGAACTGTTTCCCGTAGATCAGCAGGTTTTCCCCGTCACTGTTTAAATGTCCGGGAGGATCTCCCCAGTTCTCCTTGAGACGCTCATAATAGGGCGTGAGGCGTTCGTATTCCATCACCGACATCCGATAGGCCACATTGAGTTCAGGACTCTGATATTGGGCTTGGGCATCGTGGATGACGGCTTCCATTAGAGCTTGAGGGCTGTCGGGTAGGTCTTGGATGTCGTAGCCATTGCTTTGGAGGGCTTTCATCACTTCGTAAATGGAGCCAAAGACATCCAAATAGGCGGCGGTGCCCACATTCCCTTTGTCAGGGGGGAAACTAAAGACGGTAATGGCGACTTTTTTCTCCACTTTGGGCTTCTTGCGCAGGTTCGCCCACTTTAACGCCCGTTGCGCGATCGCCTCTATCCGGTCTTGGAGAGCAATAGCGCGCCCCGTTGCCCCATCCCGACCGGAGACGATAATCGGTTCAATCGCCCCGTCCAGTTCAGGAATCGCAATTTGTAAAGCCACTTGGATGGGGTGTAATCCTAACTCGCTGCTTTCCCATTCTTCGGTGGTTTGGAAGACCAAGGGTAAGGCCACCATATAGGGACGGTTGAGGCGTTTAAGGGAGTCAATGGCCTTGGGATGGTCTTGACGGGCCGGCCCCCCAACCAGGGCAAACCCGGTCAGGGACACCACTACATCCACAAAGGGAGTCGGTTCAACCCCTCTCACCCGTTTATCCCAGAAATACTCATCCACAGGTTTGGAGAAGTCTAACCCCCCAGAGAAGACGGCCACCACCCGGGCGCCCATTGCCTCCAATTCCTGCACCATCGCCACATAATGGGCATCATCCCCGGTGACCAAGTGGGTTCGTTGCAGGACTAACCCCACACAGGGGGCGAGGGGGTCCCGTAAGTCTTCGGAAATATCATCCCGTTGGTTGAACCAGTCCCAATATTCGTTCACATCCTCAAACATTTTGGGGGCGAGGGGATGCCATACCCCCATATCGGGATATACCACGGGTTCGGAATAGATGACCCCTTGTTTTTGTTGGTCTTTGAAAACGTATTTATCGGCCAACATCAGCAGGAAGTTCTCTAAATTATCAGCAGAACCCCCCAGCCAATACTGGAAACTGAGCATAAAATGACGGGCATCCTGAGCGCGATCCATGGGCAGGTATTTCAACACCTTGGGCAGGGTGCGCAGGAGCTTTAACATACTATCTTGGAAGGAAGAGCCGGAGTTCTTTTTCCGACTCTTCATAAATTGGGCGATCGCACTTTTACTTTGCCCTAAATTCTCCATGGAGAAACTGCCCATCTTATTCAAGCGCATGACTTGGGGCATAGAGGGGAACACCACGGACACATCAAGGCGATCGCGGTGGGGAGCCACAGCCGCCACCACCTTCTCGGCCAACTCTTCAATAAAAATCAACGAGGCAATAAATATATTCGCCTGGGCGACATCCTGCTTAAAGTCTTCATAATTCCCAGCGTCCCGCAGTTCTTCAATTAAATAGCCACTGAGGTCAATGGCTACATGGGGATTATTCTTATTAATCGACTGTACCGCCGCCGATAGCGTGCTTTGGTACTGAGGCTCTAACACGACATAGACCACCTTCATAACGGACCGACCGTTGAGGTTTTCTGGTGTGATGCGTCGAGTGGTGGACTTGACGTGAGTGAACATAAATGTGTGTCTCCTTTAATTAAAATGCGATAACTAAAATCAGGTGTCTGGTTTCAGGTGGGAGGGGGGACTAAAAACCCTCTGCAAGCCTTGAACTGTGAAAAAGCATCAGTTTCAAATTATCGCGCTTTGTTAAGAAACATGGCAATGGTAACTGATGAATGGCAACCCAAACCCACTGGGGGGTGTAAACTCCCCTCAACCCTAGTAATACCTTTCTGTGGTTTTACCAGAAAACGCTTATGGAATGTGGGTTCTCGCCCCTATTCGATACAATTCGATAAAAAAAATAAAATATTTTTTTACAAAACTTGACAAATTTGATGAGTGTTTACTCAAAATATTCTAAATAAAAATTTACAAAAAAATATTGACAAAAAAAAGACAATTAGCAGTGTTGCAAAATTTTTCAATTTATAGTATAGGAAGCTAGTCTTGACAGGCCATCCTACCCATCACTTAAAATATTGATCAGAAAATCAATATCTGTGCTGATGTCCTCCTCTGCTAAAGTCCCCCAATATGTTCAAGACCTAATCGACTTTTACTCCCCCCCGTCAGAGGGGGCTGGAGTCGCCATTTTCTATGAAGTGACTTCCCCCGGAGTCGATTTAGAACCAGTGGCCTTACGGCACTATCAAAATTTTCTCGGCCAGAAGTGGGAGCAACGACTTGAATCATGGATGCGCTCTTGGAAACGAGTGTATAAGCCCACCCGAGATGTCAAACCGGATTTTGTCGCGCACATGACAGTTTCAGCTATGCTCATTGGGAATGATTCTCTGAAGTGGAGACAAAAGTTTCTGAAAATTAACTATGAAAACTATGTGCAAGCCTACGACGTCCTCAATGCAGGTTTTGACAGTCCCGAGGTGGAAGACGTGCGAGTGTATACCATTGGCGAAGATGAAAAGATTAAAGGACTGTTAGGGATTAGTCGCCGCAGTAGCGGTGAGATACTCACTCTAGCGTTTTGGGAGGAGCAAGGCTGACCAGTTAAACCGTTTGTCCTATCGTCAAAGCAAGAGGCAATCTCGACAAGTTAAGATTGCCTATTCCCTACTCCCTACTCCTAATTCCCATGTCTTTATCACCGAAAATTCCCCCCTATGCCCAAGACCTGATGAACTTTTACAGTCCACCCAATCAAGATGGTTGGGGAGTGGTGGTTTTTTATGAACAGACTCCGCCGGATGGGGATTTGGAAGCTTTGGCCTTAGCTCAGTATCAGTATTTTGTGGGGGGTAGTCACCTAGAATTCATGAGGTGGAAGCCCCAATGGAAACTGATTTATGAACGCACCCCCGACTGTGAGCCGAATATTCGCCAAGAGCTAAACGCGGCGACCTGGGTTGCAGGTCTGGACTATGAGGATCGGATAGCCAATCAGCTGAACTACGACTATGATTCAGAGGAGAATGTTTATGCACCCAAGGTTCTGGCAGTGGGTTTTAATAGTCCCCAAGCCCAAGATTTCCGAGTTTATACCCTTGGGGATGGTGAAGTGATGGAAGGTTTATTAGCCATTAGTCGTCGCCGCAATGGGGAGACACTCACCCTCGCCTTTTTAAAGGATTGAAGAGAATACTACATGAATCAGCCTATAGACCTCCTGATTTTATCCAACGGCCCCGGCGAAGTGACAACTTGGGTTCGTCCGGTGGTGGAATGTTTGGCGCAACAACTGGGGGAGGAGCGCTCCCAAGTGCGGATTTCTCTGGTTCTCTCCCCTTGTACCCATGCCACGGGAAAAGAAGGTGCGATCGCCCGTTCCTACCCCCAAATTGACCGCGTACAAGATGCGCCCCACTTTTGGAACTTTCTCCTCTGGGGCAAAACCGCCGAAAACTGGGACTGGCATCAACGAGGTCTAGTCTTATTTTTGGGCGGAGATCAGGCCTTTGCCGTGTTATTGGGCAAACGCCTAGGCTATAGGA
This sequence comes from Spirulina subsalsa PCC 9445, assembly GCF_000314005.1. Lineage (NCBI taxonomy): Bacteria > Bacillati > Cyanobacteriota > Cyanophyceae > Spirulinales > Spirulinaceae > Spirulina > Spirulina subsalsa. The sequence continues at coordinate 1,073,552 of NZ_JH980292.1, read as the reverse complement.
TTATTACCTATGTAGAGTGGGAGCCCCGTTGGTTGCAATATGTGCAGCGTGTGGGTGTGATGAATGAAAATGCGATCGCCCAAGCCCCCCCCAAATATCGCCCGAAACTCACCATCGTCGGCGACCTCATGGCCGATGTCGGCAACCTTACCCCCCCCCAAAACCCCGAGGAAGAATGGATTGGACTCCTACCCGGTTCCAAAGCCATGAAACTCACCCAAGGGGTACCCTTTAGCTGTGCCTTAGCCGAATTTATCCACCACAAGCGCCCCCAAACCCGTTTCGTCATCCCCGTTGCCCCCACCTTAGACATTGACACCCTCGCTCAATTTGCCAACCCCGACTATAACCCCATCCTCTCCCGCATGGGCAATGTGGGAGCAACCCTCATCCGTCCAGACCATGGAGAGCGCCCCTATCTCCTCACCCCCAAAGGCGTGAAAATCATCCTGTGGCAGGACTTCCCCGCTTACGACATCCTCACCCAATGCCGGATTTGTCTCACCACCGTTGGAGCCAACACCGCCCAACTGGGAGCCCTAGGAGTTCCCATGATTGTGGGGATGTTCACCCAACAACTGGACGCGATGCGCGCTTGGGATGGTTTACCCGGTTTACTGGCTAACTTACCCCTCCTCGGCAAAGGATTCGCCCTGCTGATTAACTGGGTGATGATGCAATATACCCTGAAAACCAAACGTCTTTATGCTTGGCCCAATCTCTGGGCCAAACGGGAAATCGTGCCGGAATTAGTCGGAGCCCTCACCCCGGAACAAATTGGGGAACTGATGTTGGACTATTTAGACCATCCTGAACGTTTAGAGGCGATGAAGAGAGAGTTAGCCCAAGTGCGAGGCCAGGGGGGGGCAGCCCAACAGTTGAGTCAGTTGGTGATCTCGGAATTGTACTAGCCTCAAGGTTCAGGAGTGAGGGCTGGTGGTCCGAGAACGACCCAACCCGCCCTTCTTCAAGAGGTGCGACAATTAGATCCTAGTCAGAGCCGAGATTTTCGCTAATTTATCTCGACCCAAAACCTGTAATTCTTCCAGACTTAACCATCCCTGTTTAACTAATGTGGCCAACACAAACACACTGGCAGCATCTCGATAGTCATACTTCCCATCAATATCATGTCTTCTCGAACTTAAAAAGTCGTGTAATTGCCACACTTCGTCAACTTCCGTGAGATTAAACACTTTTTGTTTAACCTCATCAATCAGAATCTTAACCTCCCGTTCATAAGCCTTCTGTAAGGCATCTATAGCCGCATTTTTATCCTGTTCAGACCAATCAATTTCACTCACTTTTCATTACCCAATTGAGCCTTACCAAAGCGGATATTTGCTCGATATTATTTAAGAATTATTTAAGCCCTAGTATACGATCAAAAATCCCACCAAAAAGGGGAGCGCTTTTATTCATTAAACGCTCACCTATGTAATTTTTAGGTGAACTCTATTCTAGCGCACCAAGTTCAACAACTCTTTAGGAGAGGCTAACAAATCAATCGCCACAAAGAAAACCTTGTTTTCTGGGTTCAGCAAGAAACGCCAAGCAATGTTCATCCCCACATTCCCCCCAAACCAAGGAGTTTGCACTTTACCAGTAACCTTAATTTGAGTATAGCCATCTTCCGCCGGTTCAGAAATCCCTCGTTCTGGCATTAACTTCAGGTTCTGGCATTCTTCCCGGAAGAACCGCAGCACATTATCTTTACCAACAATGGGTTTTTGGAAAGGAGGTTGTAAAGCTCCATCTTCTGTAAACAGACTAATTAAGTTGTCAAAATCGTTAGCATTCAAGTTATCCATGTATTCCAAGACTGTGGAATTAGTTACACCTTCGATTTGAACTTTAGTCCGTTGGGACATCTCTTTAGGAGGCACAACAGGTTCTGCCACCCGTTGAGAGCTATCTAATTTACTAATATCGAACCCCATATCAACAACACAATTACGCAGAACCGTGATTTGTTGACCGGGATCAAGACCTTGAATAGTCGCTAGGATGGCATTGGCGTTCGCTGAGAGTTTGTAGCCTTCGGGAATAGGCGCAACAATTCCTTGTTCCATAAACTGTCCCAGTTCATACCAGAAACCCAGCTTGATATTAGCAGACCAACTGGCATAGGTGCGACACATAGGAGTATCTGTCCGGTTCGCCAAGTCGCACATCGCTTGGGTTTGCTGTAGAGGAGTCATCTGCCGAATTTCATCCAGAGTCCTTTGAGCAAACTGCATATTTGCAGCCCCAGGAGCAGCAATGGTGATGGTTTTACCCATTGCCAGATAAGCAAACCAAATGAGAGCCAGTTGATCTTCCGCACTAAGCTGCTTGAACCGAGCAATGGTGGCCGGAACTACGTCAGCCGCTAGGGTTTCAGGAAAAATGCTACGAGCCGAGTCAATGGTGAATGGCATTATGTGTACCTTTACTTCAAGTCATGTTCAATTAAGCTTAACACACTTAACAAAAGTTAACAAAATTAGGTATCCAATAATGCAGAATTTTTTTGAGCACTGCTTCCATTTGGTCTAGAGTGCTAAATGTGGGGTGGGCTTCTGGGTAAAACTCCATCAGGTCAATGTCCCTGTCGGGGCGGAAGTCGCACCACTGCTTTCACTTATTCTCTAATTCCGAAAAGCGAATAATATCCTCATCCCCCAAAAACTCCCCATTTTGAATTTCAATCATCACCAAGGGAATCACCCCCGGATTTTCTACCCGGTGTTTCGTATTCATCGGCACATAGGTAGATTGTTTCTGCATTAACAGCGTCTCCTGACCATCACAAATCACCTTCGCTGTCCCAGCCACCACTACCCAGTGTTCACTGCGATGATAGTGCATCTGGGTACTAATATGACTGCCCGGTTTCACCTCAATGCGATTGATGCGATACCGTTCCCCCTGTTCCAAAATCGTCACCGTTCCCCAAGGACGTTCTTCAACAATTGCACCTTCAGGAATATCAGCCCCTCTCCCATCCGAAGGACTCTCTGTTACTGTTGGGGTAGAAGCATTGGTTTGTTCTTCGCTCATGGTGTCTTACTCCGCAATACTGGGTAATAAGGTTTTCAGACTCCCGATAGATCAGGATAATGGTTTAGATTGTGGTCTATTTCTATTGTACCGAGCAAATCCAATGGATATTCTTGAGATTCTTAAAGCCGATTATCAACGCTTCCCCCAAGACCAAACCTATGAAATTTATCACCCCCAGGTCTATTTCAAAGACCCCCTAACAGAATTTCGCGGTCTGGCACGATACCAACAAATGATCCAGTTTTTCCAGACTTGGTTTAAAGCCGTTCAGTTAGACCTCCACGCCATCGAACAGCAACCCGAACAAATCCTCACCCGGTGGACGCTCCACTGGACTACTCCCCTCCCTTGGCGACCTCGCATTGCCATTCCCGGTCAAAGTGTCTTAATCCTCAATGACCAAAATCAGATTATCTCCCATGTGGATACTTGGGAGATTTCCCCCTGGGATGTGGTGCGTCAACATTTTTTTTCAGGCAAAACCCGTTAAAGTGAATATATGTAAATACTTCTCAGAATTCTTCAGTGGGAGTTAGGTGACTCATGCGCTTAATTTTAATGACGGGTAAAGGTGGGGTAGGTAAAACCTCAGTGGCAGCTGCTACAGGTTTACGTTGTGCAGAATTGGGCTATAAAACCCTAGTGCTGAGTACAGACCCAGCCCACTCGTTAGCGGATAGTTTTGATCAGGAAATGGGGCATGATGCCCGTCCTGTGGTTGAGAATCTCTGGGGGGCGGAATTGGATGCCCTGATGGAGTTGGAGGGCAATTGGGGGGCTGTGAAACGCTACATTACCCAAGTATTGCAAGCCCGAGGATTAGATGGGGTACAAGCGGAGGAGTTGGCCGTTTTGCCGGGGATGGATGAGATTTTTGGCTTGGTGCGGATGAAGCGCCATTACGATGAGGGGGATTATGATGTTCTGATTATAGACTCTGCACCTACAGGAACCGCCTTACGGTTGTTAAGTATCCCGGAGGTGGGGGGATGGTATATGAGAAGATTTTACAAACCTTTACAAGGGATGTCGGTGGCGTTAAGGCCTCTTTTTGAACCGATTTTTAAACCAATTACGGGCTTTTCCTTGCCGGATAAGGAGGTGATGGACGCACCTTATGAGTTTTATGAGCAGATTGAGGCGTTGGAAAAGGTGTTAACGGATAATGCTCAAACCTCGGTGCGTTTGGTGACGAATCCAGAGAAAATGGTGATTAAAGAATCTCTACGCGCTCATGCTTATTTAAGTTTATACAATGTGGCGACGGATTTGGTGATTGCCAATCGGATTATTCCCGATGAAGTGAGTGATCCATTTTTCCAACGTTGGAAGGAAAGTCAGAAGCAATATAAGGCAGAAATTCATGAGAATTTTCATCCTTTACCGGTGAAAGAAATTCCACTTTTTTCTGAGGAAATGTGTGGGATGGACGCGTTACAAAAGCTGAAAGAATTGCTTTATCCGAATGAAGATCCGACCCAAGTTTATCATCAAGAAAATACGGTACGGGTGGTTCAAGGTGGGGATCATTACAGTCTGGAGTTGTATTTACCGGGTATGACGAAGGATAAGATTCAGTTGAATAAATCAGGGGATGAGTTAAATATTCGCATTGGCAATCATCGCCGTAATTTGGTGTTACCTCAATCCTTAGCCTCTTTACAACCCAAGGGGGCAAAGATGGAGGAGGATTATTTAAAGATTCGTTTTCAACCGTAATGGATTCACCATAACTCTCTTCTGTCAGATCAGGTTCAAATCCTGATTCTCTCGTGGGCTGTGATGGCGAAGATTCGTTAAAGTCTTCCAGAGTGACAGAGGAGAGATATGATGGCGTGAAAGTGCTAAACTTAAATAGTAAAGCCGTCCTTCGCTATCGCTAAAGGACGGGGTTTCAGACTCATTTTTTTCGATGAAACGGATTTTGGTGATTGATGATGAGGATGATATTAGGGAGGTTGTCCAACTCAGTTTAGAAGTGAGTGGCGGATGGGAAGTATTTACGGCGGCTTCGGGAAAGGAAGGGATCAAAATTGCAAAGCAACAACGCCCGGATGTGATTCTTTTGGATGTGATGATGCCTGATTTGGATGGAATGGAAACCCTTCACCGTTTGCGAGGTCAACCAGAAACGGAGAAAATTCCGGTTATCTTACTCACGGCTAAGGTGGCAAGTTATATCCAAAATGATCCCAATTACTACCAGTTGGGAGTCTGGGCGATTTTACCTAAATTATTTGATCCTTTAACGTTTGGGGCGAAGATTTTGGAAATCTTAAATCAATCACAATGACATGACTCGCAACTCCTGACTATTGCCTTTTGCCTTGACAAAAGGACAAAAGCCTTAACTTGTCAAAATGGGGACTTAAGGCAATTCCTGCCGCTCCTCTAAATGATCCTCAATCTCAGAACGAGTCCACCACAGAGGACGCATTTCTTGCTGGGCATATAAGGGAATTTGATCTCCTCGGTGGGGAGAGTGGGGCTGGGTGGCGTTGCCGTAAGGGTTGAGAACTTTGGCACGCAAGGGCTGGGAGAATTCAATCGCTGCCATATACCCATCTCCCCCCACAACTTGAAATTTTTGTCCCGCTATGGGTGAAATGTCTAGTACACTAAAACTCCCTAGTTGTCCAGAAGCCCCACTAGCTGGGCGTTCTAGGCTTCCATGTTTTAAACGCACACAATCACCCCATTCTACATCAATCTTACCACAAGCTAATTTCAGTTGTAAAGTACTATTTTCCAGAATTGAAACCGCTTGTTGAGGATTGCTTAATCCGTGGGGGGTGTTGAGGGGATCGGCGGGATTCCAAGGGGTGCTAAAGAGGGATTGTTGATTCATGGAGAGAAACCACATGGCAAAGAGTGCGGCGCCTTTACTGTTAGCATTGGCTTGTCTATCCCAGTGGGAGAGGATGTTTACTGCTTGTTGGATGAGAGGACGGGGGGAATCTTGGGCGGCGTTTATGAGATCATCAAGGAGACGATCGGCGAGTTCTAGGTGGCTGGAAAATTTTGCCTCTATCATCTGTTGTAAAGTCCAAGATGGAGAATTTAGGAGCATTTTGAGGGAGCGTTGTGTGCGAAAAATGTTTAATGCTCCGGTTAAGGAATTGGGGGCAAAATAGGCAGGATAGTCTTCCGGTTGTAGGAGGGGGGGAAAGGTGCTAGTCCAGGGAGGATCGTTGGTATTTTGTAACCAACCTGTGGCAGGATTAAGGAGTTGGGGTAAGTCTTGATAGGGGTGATAATGGGTCCATAAGGTGTTAGCTTGATGACCGGGGATTGTTTTTTTCCAGTCCTCCCAATTGCCTTGGGAATGTTGGGGGATGAGGGCGTTAAAAATATAGGCAATGTTGCCGGATTGATCGGCATATAAAAGGTTAAAGAGGGGCAGTTGTAGTTGAGATATGGCTTGTTGAAATTGTCGAAAATTGCGGGCTTCTGCCATCTGTAAGAATTGGGCGAGGATGTGGGGACGGTCTAAGCCTGCGACTTTGAGGGCGATCGCCTTTTGGTCATTTTTCTCTAGAATTACGCCGTGGAGCGAGCGTTCGACGATCAGGGATTCGGTGCGAAAATGGCCGTCGGGTTGTTTAATTTTGAGGTGCTTTTCTACCCGGTCAAAGGGGCGGACTCCCCCCTCCCATTGGTAGCCCTCCCCCGCTAGGTTGAGTTCGTAGAAGGTTCTGCCGTTGTAGGTGTTGACGGTAGCCGTCCAGCCAAGGTGTTGATTAAAGGCGATCGCTAACATAGGCATTCCCACTAAGGCCGCCCCATAGAGTTTGGTCTGGGGAGTTTCCCAATGGGCTTCATACCATAAATAAAAATCCTGCCAGGGGAGGTGAGGATTAGCAAGGAGTAAGGCATTTTGGCTTTGAGAACGACTGGGTGCGATCGCCCAACCATTGGACCCTTGAGGGAGTCGGGAATTCCTAACAGGAGGACTGAGAAACTGGAAATGAATCACCCGTTGCAGATGGGCTAAAACATCAACTCCTGTGAGGGGAAATACCACCTTTAAAGAGTCGGCTAATAACTGGGGATGTTCTTGACCATAACGGTTCATTCCCCCGGCAAAAGCATCTAAATAGCGTCGCATTTGGGGTGTTTGGGAACGATACCATTGTTGCGCCCGTTCGGGAATCCCCATCTGATGAACATAGCGGTCTGAAGGGAGATAATCCTCCCCCCAATATTCAGCCGCCCTGCCTCGACTTTGCCCATAGAGGCGTAAAATTAAATTGCCGTGACTGTGCATTTGGGCATAGCCAAATCCGGTTAAGACCTGTTCTAAATCGGGCGCAAAAATATGGGGAACTCCCCAAGTATCCCAGAGGATTTCTGTGTGCTGATGGCTCATCTGATTCGACATTCCCAAGGAAAGGACAAGAGTAATAGTACAAAGAAGCAGGGAGAACCATAAGCCGAGGCGTTGAGTTAAAATCATCCTTAAGTTAAGCGAGTGCGCAGGATTGCGCTTTAATAATGGATCATCATTTATGAATTCTCCTATGTTTGATTCTGTTGCTCCCTTTACCCCTCAACAAATTGTTTATTTAGAAGCACATCTGGAACAGGAATCTTGTGGTGCTTATGCCCGTCTTTATGGGGAGGTTATCCAATGGATTCCCCAGCGCGGGATGTGTTGGGTGCGTCCTCTGTTCTGGGTCAAATATTCCGACCCAGAAACGGATCCTCAAGTGGAGGATTTGCGACAAGCCTCGGATTTAGTTTGGCCCGATCATGGGTTTCAAGTGGCTTTAGATACAGAAACCATTCCGCTTTTGGTACAACTAAATCCCCGTGATGGATTCGTGCCGGATTCAGCACAACAAGCGATCGCACGACAACGTTTAAATCGAGTGATGAAATTTTTTTGGCGGCATTCAGACACTAGACACTAACTGAATTCGTCCGGCATCCATTTCCGCCATCAACAATTCTAATGCCTCATAGTCTACCTCGGAAATATGACCCAAGCGGGTTAATTCCTCATTAATGCCATTTTCAATTTCCGGGGTGAGTCTCTTAATATAGAGGGCTTTTTCTACTAAGAGTCGAATGATATGTGAAGTATCCACGATGGTTCCAGCAGAATTTGATTTGTCCCTCATCTTCTGCTAGTTTCCCGCGAACTACTGTGATCTTTTTACAGGTTGCCTCGTGATTTATATCACAGCTTTATCCTGCCATCACAAAAAATTCCCGGCACCTCTTGAATCTCTTCTGCCCTGTAACTCAAGAAAAATAATCATTTGCGGACACCTTAAGCCTCAACGGCACAGAACAAGAGTAAAGTTTTCTCAAAGTAGACGGGAGGGACTCTCAGAAAAAACACGAATGCCACTGTCCTAATGTCTTCAGTATTTTCAAGGAGAAACCGCCATTTCAGGTTAATCTTTTTTTCAGTAATTCCCTTGCATTTCCTATCATATTTGCTGCATTTACACAAGCGTCAAAGACCGTAAAAAAAGATTAAATTTATGGTCAATCATTTTACCCAGTCGGAAAATTTGCTATCTTTCCGAAAGAGGACAATGATTCTCTGTAGCTATAAATGTTCTAGCCTAAAGAATCGGGGTAATAATGAGTCAAGACTATCCGCAATGCGCCAACCTGAAAGACCAAGTAAACGCTCTCTTGCAACTGTTACAACAAGAACCACACTTGCGCACTCAATACAGTACCCGAGAGATTGAACATTCCCTCAATAAAGCCATTGCACCGAAATTTGAAATTGTCTTTGCTGGGGCATTCAGTGCAGGTAAATCCATGTTGATTAATGCCCTGTTAGAACGGGAATTACTCTACAGTGCAGAAGGACACGCCACCGGTACAGAATGTTATATTGAATACGCCACCCCAGAAGAGGAACGAGTCGTTTTAACCTTCCTCAGCGAGTCAGAAATTCGCGAACAAGTGCAACTGGTTTGTCAACGTTTAGGTTTAAGCTTAGAGGGCAATATTAACCAGTCTGATGTGACGGAAGGCCTAAAGACTAAAGCCCAGAATATCATTGAACAAGAGGGAGGGGAAAGTAAATCAGAATACGCCAAACAAGCCAAAGCCTTAATTTTATTATTAGAAGGCTTCCAACAGAACCGAGATCGCATTGCTACCTTAGAGAATAAAATTTATTCTATGGATCAATTAGGCTTTTCTAATCTGAGTAAAGCCGCCGATTATGCCCGACGGGGGAGCAACAGTGCTGTATTAAAACGCTTGCAATATTATTGCTATCATCCCCTGTTAGAAGATGGTAATGTGTTAGTGGATCTACCGGGAATTGATGCCCCGGTGCAGAAAGATGCTGACCTAACCTACCGTAAAATTGAAGATCCCGAAACATCCGCCGTCATCACCATTTTAAAACCTGCGGCGGCGGGGGATATGACCACCGAAGAGACGGAATTGTTGGAAAAAATTAAAACAAATCCGGGGATTCGGGATCGGGTGTTTTATGTCTTTAACCGGATTGACCAAACCTGGTATAACGCCCAACTCCGTCAACGGTTAGACAACCTAATTCAAAGTCAATTCCGCGACACGACACGGATTTATAAAACCAGTGGACTGTTAGGCTTTTATGGCAGTCAGATTAAACAGACCACAGGACGCGATCGCTTTGGACTCGATTCTATCTTTACTGCAAGTGTCAAAGGCATTGGAGGAGAGGAAGAAACCCCCCAATTTGTCAGCGAATTTAATAACTATTGTGCCAACTCCGGCAAACTCACCAGTAGCCCTTTCCGGGTGTCTGTGAATAGTTATGAAACGGCCAATGAAAACTATGTGCGTATTTTGAGTGAGTGGGGAACTCCCCTGATTGAACAGTTAATTACCGACAGTGGGATTGAAAGTTTTCGCCGTGCCATCACCCAGTATTTAACCGAAGAAAAACGCCCCCAACTCTTCACCACCCTAGCCAGTGATTTACAGCCCCTTTGTATTGGTCTTAAAAATTACTACAACAGTCAACGGCAAGACTTGCAAAGTCAACCCCGTGAAATTGATGCCATGAAAGCGCAGGAGTTGGACAAACTCAACCAACAACTGCAAACCATTGGCGGTCAGTTTGAGGCACATTTATCACAAAAAGTCAATCAAATTATTGCCCGAGAAGATTTAGAATTTGAGCGAGATTTTACCCTGTTAAAGCAGCAAATGGTCGCTAAACTCGATGAGCTCTTACAGACTTTCTCGGTGTTAGATGCTTACAAAAAAGCCACAGGAAGCCATAGTCGCAATTCCACAGCTCCCTTCTTAGCGGTTTTAGTTGAAGCCCTCTATTCCTTGTCCAATGAATTGGAAGATGTGTTAGTTGAATATGGACAAATCATTATGAGGAACTTCTGTCAGCGACTCTTAGAGTGGGTAAAAACCACTGAATGTTACCGGGATTTATACCGTTTATTAGGCAAAGATGGAGGAATTGAACAACAGTTCAAACACTTGGAACAGTTATTACTAGAGCTAGTGGAGAATGCAGCCCGTGCAGAATGCGATCGCTATGTGCGGGAAAGTCCTCGCTTTTATAATGAGGGAACTTTCTCTATCTATCAATTCCGGCAAACCTTACAACAAACTTCCCAAAGTTATGGGGCGGAAAGCATTGTAGAGGCAGAACCTGCCATTCGTCAACTGTTAAAGTTAGACTTTGAACCCAAAGTTTCCGCTACTATTCGCAGTGAATTCCGACAAGTCATTGATAACATGATTAAAACGCGGGTCATTCCTTTAGCGCAACAGTACCGAGTCGATATTTTGCAAAAATACGACCAAGCGCGGGCGTATTTAGAGCAAACCTTAGAGAAGGAAGCGGAGTTAAAGATTGCTCAAAATGAGCGAAATTTAGAAGAAGTCGAGGAAAAAATTGCCATCTACAATGAGGCAGTACAAGGTCTTAACGCTTGCTTACAGTCCATGAATCTCTATAGTGGACAATTGCCGATGATTACCAATGATGTCGTCATCATCCCGGAATTAGTGGTCGAAGCAGGAGAAGAATTGCCCCAAGAGGAGAGTAGTGACATCCTCTAAGAGGGGCTTGAATAGGGAATAGGGAGTAGGGAATAGGGAATAGTAATCAACTCCCCAACTCTTGCCTATTCCCTCTTACCTTGACAACAAAAAGCTCCCTAAAATCCTCTGCCTGCACCCCCGCCCCCACTACTCCCTCCGCCAAAACTACCCCCACCACCGCTACTGCTACTCGAAGAAGAAGAAGAAGAAGAGGTAACACGGGGAATTACTCGCTCCGATTGTTTGCGATAACTACAACATTCACAAGTGTCTATAATACGCTCTAATCCGGTGCTATGTTCTGTTGCAGAAATCACCGTTGTAGATGTACTCGATACCGTAAACTCTTTCCCAATAGGACATTCTGAATATTTCTGTCCTAAGCCAGTGTTAATATAAGCTTTGAGATAAACTTCTTCACGGCGGACAGAGTGATTTTTAGGAGTCCACCATCCCTCAAAAAAGGTGCTGTCTAATTGTTGGGCTTTTTTTTGATGCTGATTGAGGACAGAAAGGAGCATTTCTGAGTTTAAAAGCTGCATGGGGGATTGAGAGTTGGCGTTATAAATAGGGCGTAAAGAACGCTGATTTTCTGATTTTTGAAACCGCCATTGGATGAGTTCTCGTGCTACTGGAAAACAGCCGAATAAACTAATAATAGCCGCCGCAAATCCGCTAACTGTTAGGTGACTAAAATAGTCCAAGAATAGTTCTACAATGCCACGCATATAGCCCCATTGTTCTAAGTTTAACAACACCCAAAAAAAGACAAGGATTAATGTAACGAAGAAACTTATAATAATGCTAGTAACAGCAGAGAGAAGACGGTCATTTCGGGGGGTAATGGTCATCAATAGAACAAGAGCGATCGCCTCCCACAGGAAACGGAGGTCTACAATGCCCGGTACAACGATGATTAAAGTCCCTAGGATAATCAAGCCTAGTAAAATCGTCCAGGTTCGTAGACGCTGATTTAGTTTTTTTGTACTGACGGCGGCTTTATAAGTGAAGAAAAGAAAGATAACTGTCACCAATAATACTCCCCCAAAGAGAGCTAATTCTGGTGAGCGATGGGACAGGGTAAAAATCGGTAAAATGGTTACAGCAAATAAAACACAAAATACTCCTGCTCTCATAAATAAATAGATGGAAAAATCACTGCCATCTACGCCTTTAATGCGTTTATATTCTCCAGGATTGACCAATACAGGTTTTCTAGAAAATCCCTGAGAAATATTGTATAATACACCGGATAGAATCGCGGTAAATCCTGTCATTAACCAGACAAAATTTGGTAACTCTAAAGAAGGAACTAAAGCGGGATCAAACGTTTGAGACTCTAGGACTTCAATTAAAGCTTTAGTTCCCTCTAAAATCCCCTGATTAAAATCATCATTGCGGAAATACGGCACCACATGATCATCTAAAATACGCCCCACTCTTCCATCGGGTAAAATTCCCTCTATCCCATATCCCGTTTCAATTTCAACCCGCCGATCTCCCACGGAAGTTAAAAACAAAATCCCGTTATCTTGTCCCACTTTCCCAATTCCCCACAGATTAAACAGTTGGGTGGCAAAATCTTTAGGAGTCAATAATTCGTTGGTTTGGGGAATGGTAACAACGGCAATTTCTGCACCATTTTTCGCTTCTAATTCTGTAATTATTTGATTTAACTGGGCTTCTGTGGCAGAATCGATAACATTAGCCATATCTGTTACCCAGCCCCCGGAAACTTGGCGAGGATTGGGAACTTGTGCCGGGGTGACAGCATAACTGGGAGCAGGATGTAAAAGTAGTGTAAAACTTAAACAGACAAAGATTAAAGCTCCGAGTAGAAATGTTCGGACTTTTGGCTGATTTTTTAGTTTAATTTTAGGATATATCATGGTTGATCGGCGGAAACGACACAAAAATCTATGCTATATTGTAGTTCGTTTATTTGAGAGTCAGAGAATTGTTCAAAAAAATTTATATTAAATCTTGAACTATTAACTAAGGTCTATTTTTGTGTTTGATATTATTATAGAGGCAGTGGAGTTAAAAGGCGATTGGTTCATGAAAGATTCAAATGAGCAGATTCCCGAAGAATTAGCAGATGAAGTGTTAGAAGTTGCGTCTCGGTTGTATCAAGAAACGCAAAGTAGTTATTCTCTGAATCAGTTGGAACAAGCGGGATCAGAGGTTTCGATTCCGCCAGAATTTATTCAAAAGGCGATCGCACAAGTAGAAGCCCGACAGAAACAAGCGGCGATCGCCAAACAAGAAAAAGATCAGCGTAAAGTCGCCCTAACCTATGGGGGGATTGCGGTTGGGGTGATGGTGCTATTGTGGGGAATCTTCACCTACAATGGTATGGCAGAACGTCAACAACAAGCGGAGGCGGCTTGGGCCCAGGTGGAAAATCAACTGCAACGACGGGCGGATTTAATCCCCAATTTATTGGCAGTCACTCAGGCACAAGCGCAACAAGAACAAGAAATTGTGCGTTTATTAACCCAGTCGAGAGAGCAGTATTTACAGGCTAATTCTCAACAAGAAAAAATGGCTGCAACGACTGAAATGAATCGGGCGATTGGACAGTTTAATCAATGGGTTATTTCTCAGCCTGAATTAGGTTCATCTCGGGTTTTTATTGGGCTGCAAGATGAGTTAGCGGGAACGGAAAATCGCATTGCTACGGAACGACTACGATATAATCGAGCGATTCAACAATATAATCAATTTGTGGGACGCTTTCCTAATTCAATTCTGGCAGAAATTGGGGGATTCCAGGCCAAGCCCTATTTTCAAGCCGAGAATACAGAATTGCCAAGAATTGAATAGAGTTTTCACCCAGTGGACACTCTGCGGGATGCTCGGGGAATTTCTGAGGATTTGAGGCATTTTGCGTCAGATTGGGTAGGTTTTCGGCTTCTGTAGTTAGCCCTTGCGCCACAGTTCGGGAAAAATCCTGTTAGAATTGAGCAAACTTGAATCAGTTGTTTTAACCCGAAAGATTGTTTGCAGATTGTTCAGTGGGAGCAGAACCCATGTGTATTTGTATTAATTGTCATTATGTGGATCGCTGTATAACCTATCATGCCGTGGAACACCAACATCAACAACCCCATTTAACGGAAAATCCTACCTTTGAACCCCAAGAACCCTCAATTAATGTCAATATTCGACCGCAAGAGGACTATATTGAGATGGAATGGGATGTTGTGGGGTGTGAGAGTTTCTTAGAGGAAGCGGGGAAATGGATGAAATTACGCCCCGGTGAACCTGTTCCTACCTAGCTCAGAGGGTGCGTCAGCCCTTAAGATGCTCCTTGTCGTCTTCTGTTAATCCATCACGACTGGGACGCTTTCATTTTGCTTGACGCACCGTTTACTGAACCAAGCCCAACTAGACTGACTGTTTCAGGTTCTCGATTAACTGTTCCACCCGGGCTTTCACTTCATCCCGTACCCGAGGGAAAATCTCCGGTTGTTCAGCCGGATCCTCCAGTTGCCAATCCTCAAACACCTCCCGCGTCAACCATTCTGGGGGTAAACTCACCCCACAGCCACAAAGGGAAATCACCACATCAAAATCTTCCGGTTTAAAGTCTCCTAACGCTTTAGACTCTTGCTCTCGGATATCAATGCCGATTTCGTCCATGGCAGCGATCGCACCCGGATTGACCTGACTGGCCTCTAATCCTGAACTGGTAATACTTACCCCCTCCCCCGCTAACCGTTTAGCGAAGGCCTCCGCCATTTGGGAGCGGGCCGAATTCTTCTTACAAACAAACATCACGCGCTTCATTTGGCTTTCCTTTTATCCTTGATTGGCTTTCCGTTCGCTGTAGCGGTCTGTGAGATAATCCACCTTATCCCGCAATAACAGCGTGAATTTATACAGTTCCTCCATCACATCCACCACGCGATCGCGGTAAGGAGAATTTTTCATCGTTCCATCCTCATTAAACTCTTGATAAGCTTTAGCCACCGAAGACTGATTAGGAATGGTAAACATCCGCATCCAACGGCCTAAAATGCGCAGAGTATTCACCGCATTAAACGACTGGGACCCCCCACTCACCTGCATCACCGCCAAGGTTTTCCCCTGAGTAGGTCGCACAGCACCGATATTCAAAGGAATCCAATCAATTTGATTTTTCAAAATCCCGGTGATATTGCCGTGCATTTCCGGGGAAGACCAAACTTGACCCTCGGACCACTGACTTAAAGCGCGCAACTCCTGCACCTTGGGATGGGATTCCTCCACTTGTCCCCGCAGAGGTAAGTCGTGGGGATGGAAAAACTTGACCTCGGCTCCCATATCCGTGATAATGCGCGCTGCCTCCTCCGCTAACAGGCGACTGTAGGAACGCTCGCGCAGGGAGCCGTATAAAAACAAAATGCGGGGGGGGTGATCAAAATTGCTCATAGACAGTCTTTCAAACAACGAGGATCCAATAAAGTCGCCTTTTCCGGTTCACGGGGGAACCAAAAGGCCGTCCGTTTGCAAAACTCCACTAACATCAACATGACGGGAACTTCAATCAGTACCCCGACGACCGTAGCTAAGGCAGCACCAGAATTTAGACCAAACAACATCACCGCCGTTGCGATCGCCACTTCAAAATGATTACTCGCCCCAATCAACGCCGCCGGAGCCGCATCCTCATAGGACATTTTCAATTTTAAAGCCGCCACATAAGCGATTAAGAAAATGAAATTAGTTTGGATAAACAACGGCACCGCAATCAGCAAAATATGCAGAGGATTTTCAATAATTACATCCCCCTTAAAAGCAAAAAGCAACACCAACGTTAGTAACAAAGCCGTCACGGCAACAGGACTTAGATAGTTTAAGAAAACTTGCTCAAACCAAGCCTTACCCTTATGCTTCATAATCCAATAACGGCTATACATTCCTGCCGCCAAAGGTAAACCCACATAAACAAACACCGACAAAACAATTGTTTGCCAAGGCACAATCAAATTACTTTCCGCCAGTAACCATTTCCCCAACGGCGCATAGAGAAATAACATCGTCAGAGAATTAACCGCCACCATCACCAACGTATGGCCTTGATTACTATAGGATAAATACCCCCACATCAAGACCATTGCCGTACAGGGAGCAATCCCCAACAAAATCGCTCCGGCAATATAAGACGTGGCAAAAGTCACCGATTCCCCCCGGATGATTTCTGTCCCACTTAAAAAGGGAGCAAACAACCACCCTAAAAAGAACTGGGCAAAAAACAACATGGTGAAAGGCTTAATTAACCAATTGACCACCAAGGTTAAAACTACAGGTTTAGGGGTCTTTGCCGCCTGCACCGTTTGACTAAAATCAATCTTAACCATGATAGGATACATCATGAAAAAGAGACAAATAGCGATGGGAATAGACACATTATAAACACTCATTGCGTCCAAACCTCGGGCAACACCGGGCAATAGTTTCCCTAAACCAATGCCCACCAAAATACACAAAATAACCCAGACGGTGAGGTATTTTTCAAAAACGTTTAAAGTGCCACCCGCTTGGACAGCTTGGGTATTCACTCGGGATGATTCACTCATGAGATTGTGGTAAAAAACAGCTAAAATTTAGCAGGTTGACGTAACATATCGGGTAAGGTGAGATCAAATTGAGATTTTCCCCCAAAAACCGTTCCCACTTCGCCCTTATAGAGGATGATCTTTCCCAACTCATAGGCTTCTTCCGGCAGAGGAATATAGCCAATTTTTTCAGCAATTCGTTCCCCATTATCCAGATAAAACTGAATAAAGTCTTGCAACGCGGGATTTTTCTGTGCCATTGCCAAATTGACATAGATAAACAAAGGACGACCCAAGGGTTGATAGGTAGCATCCGCTACCGTTTCCCGTGAGGGTAAAACTTCGCCTTTCCCGTTGTCAATAGCTAACGCCTTTAAGCGGTGTTGGTTTTGTTCATAGTAAGCCAAGCCAAAATAGCCCATTGCGTTAACATCTTGACTCACTGCTTGAACGGTTAAATTATCATCTTCATTCCCCACATAATCTTTACGACTGACTTTAATTTCAGCCATTACAGCCTCATTAAAATAGTCGTAGGTGCCGGAATCTACATCAGCTCCAAAAAGATTAATCGGACGGTCCGGTAAACTAGAACGGATTTGATTCCAGTTTCGGATTTGCCCTTCCGCGTTGGGATGCCAGAGGGTTTTTAACTCCTGTAAGGTGATGCTATCAATCCAGTTATTTTGTGGGTTCACCACAACGGTTAAAGCATCAAAAGCAACGGGAATTTCTAGATAGGGAACTTTATTATCCCGACAGGCCACAATTTCCTCTTGATTAATGGGACGAGAGGCCCCACTAATTTGGGTTTCCCCCCGGCAGAATTTTCTAAATCCCCCACTGGTGCCGGAGATTTCCACCGTAATCTGAGCGGGGGGTTTTGTGCCTTGTTCCTTGGTTTGACTCTGGGCTTGGAATTCCTCAACTACTGCTTGAGTGATG
Source organism: Spirulina subsalsa PCC 9445 (assembly GCF_000314005.1). Classification (NCBI taxonomy): domain Bacteria; kingdom Bacillati; phylum Cyanobacteriota; class Cyanophyceae; order Spirulinales; family Spirulinaceae; genus Spirulina; species Spirulina subsalsa. The sequence continues at coordinate 1,055,988 of NZ_JH980292.1, read as the reverse complement.
GGGTAGACGGTGCTAGAACCATCAATGCGGATGGGTTGGGGTGTTTGGGACTGAGCTTGATTACAAGCGGCCAGAAGAAGGGCAGAGGCGACACTGAGGGCGCTGGTTTTGAGTGAGCTTGTTAAGGCCATAGTGCTTTTTGAGATTCGATAAACATTATATATCAAAAATATTTGATATAAACATTAAGGGAACTTAAAGGGGAGGTAAATGGGGGAGCAGGGGAATAGTGAATAGCCAAAACTCTTTTATTTTAGGGAACAGGGAACAGGGGGGAGGGGGAGAGGGAATAGGGAATAATTCTTGATTCCTCGACTCCCAACTCCCTAGGGCGCAAGCATTGCGCCCCTACACCGACTCCCAACTCCCAACTCCCCACCCCCAACTCCCGACTCCCGACTCCCGACTTCCTATTCTTGACAAGGACGAGCGGCAATAATGGGGCTAAAACGGCGTAATTCGGCGAAATACTGCTCTAAAACCACAAATTGACTCAGATTGAGGCGGTAATAAATCCAGCGTCCCTCTTGACGAGGGAGGATGAGATTGGCGGATTTGAGGATTTTGAGGTGAAAGGACAGTTTAGACTGGGCAACGGTGAGGCGATCGCCTAATTCGCAAACACACAACTCCTCAGCCCGCAGGAGGTCGATGATTTGCAGCCGTAGGGGATCGGATAAAGCCTGAAAACTAGCTTGTAGGGTGGTGGCATCACTAGGAGAGGATAGTTGCATCAATTTTATTTGAAATATTTGCTGGGTATTATAGGCCAAGGTTCGCGGCAGATTCAATCCTCACCCAAGGAGGCAATGGGTGTCATCGAAGAGAGTTAACGCGCCCCGCTTTCACAATAGCATCGGCTGCTGTCAAAATATCTGACTCAGTGAGCAATGTTGTTGGAGAAAGTGAAACCTACCGTTTACCCGGAGGAGTGCTGTGTCTGTAACGAATCTCTACTGCGAAGGAGGCTGTGACATCCTCCCGACACCGACCCTAGGGGTACGGTGCGGGCTTCCCCATATCACTATGAGGCTTTCCTGTTTCTACGAGAGGAGACTGATTTCTCTTAATCCCAACGCACCCCCTTATTAATAGCCCGTTGCCGTTCATTTAAACGCTCCTCACAGAGCAATTGCAACAGAAAATGTTCAAACTGGAGGGCAAGGTCTGGGGCTTCTTGGGAGAGGTGCTGAAGGGCAGCAGGGGAGAGATAATAAAGTAAGCTGGGTTGGTCTGTAATGACGGAAGAAAGACGGACTTGATCACTAGATAACCCCGTTTTGCCGACAATACTCCCCGGATTAAACCGCCATAAGCGATTGATTTCCCCGTCAGATTGTTCTAGATAGGCGCTGAGTTGACCCGAGGCGACTAAATATAATCCCTCGGCCGTATCCCCTTGATGGAAGAGGGTATGAGCGGCCGGGAACTCTCTGGGTTCGAGATAGTGGAGAAATTTCTGTACTTTGGCGATATCTCCAAAGACGGCCTGAAGTTCAAGAATTAACTGTTCTGATTGCATCTGTTCCAACCATTGATCTAAGTCGGGAAACAGACGACGGTAGGGAAAGAGATGATGGTGGATGATCTGATCTTCGCACCATTCTAAGGCTCGCTCCAAATCGGGGAAAATATTCCACTGTTGACAGTGGGGTTGAGGATGGTCAAAACAGCCGCCTTGTTGCAGTTGGGAGAGTAGAGAGGGGCGCAGATGACTAAAAACAAGGGTGATCTCGTGTTGGCTGGCGATTTGCTGAATACGGACAAAACTCCGGACGGCGGAGGAGTCTAACCCGGAGACTTGACTAAAATCGAGGAGGATAAAGCGAATCTTGGCATTGATGTCAAGTTTTGGGTCTTCTTGGGTGGGGGCGAGGAGACGCTGTTGAATGTATTCTAGGAGTTTGTGGGCGGTGCCGAAAAAGAGGAATTGATGGAGGACTAAAATCAAGATTTGTTGTCCTTTTTGGGCAAGGATGCGCTTTTGGTAGGGGAGGCGAATCACTTGGCTGGGGTAGGATGCGCCGGAAAAGGTGAGTTGGACGGGGTTAATGCGGCTATAGTTTACGGCAAAGGTGGCGATCGCAACGGCTAATCCTAAACTCACTCCTTCCAAAAAACCAAAGCTGGCCACCACCAATAAAATCCCCCAGACAATAACATAATCTAAACGGGGTAACTTGTGCCGCGCTTCAATCACCCATTCCCAGAGGAAGCCAAACCCTAAAAACAAGGTTAACCCCCCTAAAACAAACTTGGGCAAAAAAGCCACCATGGTAGAGCCACAAATCAAGGCAATGGCAGACACGACGGCCACTCCCACCCCCACTAAGCGGCTTTTTGCCCCCATGCGATAGGGTAGCACCGAAGAGCCGAGGGCATGGTAGCTAATAGCGCCACTGCCGAATCCTGCCACTAAATTCCCTAGGCCAACGGTGCGCAGTTCCTGATCTAAGTCCATATCCTGAGCCACAGCCAATTCAATGCCACTGACGTTTAATAACAAACTGACCACGCTTACTAGGGCAATGGTGGCAAAGTGGGGGGTTTGTTGCCAAAGGACAGACCATTCAATCTGGGTGAGGTGTTGCCAAGTCAGGGGATGCCATAATCCTCCCTCGGTGTTGTTGGCTAATAACCATCCTTCCACCCGGGCGGTGTTGATCTCGGTTTGGGTGAGGCCTAAGACAGCGTAAAAAAGGGCGATCGCACCCAACAGACTCCCCGGCACCACAGACCAGTGATTGTAACGCCGAGAGAGCATTAACAACCCGGTGCCGAATACTACCCCACTAAACCAATGATAGAAAATATCGGCCTGAAAAAAACTGGGCAGGGTGGTAAAGGTCAAAGGACGGGCGGCCATCGCTTGCAGGGGACTGCGCACCAATAACCAACCACTCCCAGCAATAAACCCCCCAATGACAGGGTAGGGAAAAAAGCGGATCAGATTGCCCAGTTTGAGCCATCCCAGACCCCAAAAGGCACAGGCTGTAATTAGGGTGGAAAGTGCGATCGCCGCAATCGTGGTTAAAAACAGCGCCTCCCCCGTAGCTTCCGGGGACATTTGCGCCACAATAGGCGGCACCAAGAGGGCTAAAACCGCCGTAGATTGGGGTTGAGGGTGAGCCACCACATTCTCGGCCGAACTGGTCAGCGCCAGCCAAAAACTCACCACAGCGCCACTAAACAACAACATCCCAATTCCCCAGGGGAGATACTCCGTCAAGGGACCTGAAAAGATAAACACCGCATAGGAGAAACACAAACTCACCCGAATAATCCCCACCACCACCCCGGCCGTTAAGCTAGGAATCAAGCGATTGGGTTGGAGTTCCTCTCTAAAGTTCATACAACCTAAGATTTTTCCTGCCAGGCCCCATGTTTTTGTGCATAATAATCCAAAATGCTCTGAACTTGTTGCACTTGCTCCTCAGATCCTTCATATTCTAAACACAAGGAACCGATTTGACTCTGTTGATAGTTAAACTCCCCCATCTCTTGGGGCGTGAGGGTGACAGAAACCCCCACCACTTGCCGTAAATGAGCCGCCACCTCTCGATACACGGCGAGGGGCATTTGAGAACAATAAATTTCTGTGCTGTGCTTCATGATCTTTAGAAGTCAAGGGAACGGGGAACGGGGAACAGGGAATAGGGAATCTTGACAAGTTAAGGCTCAACGTTAGAAGTCAAGGAGTCGGGAGTCGGGAGTCGGGAGTCGGGAAAATCCGGTTGTGTCCAAAATTGAAGACCCTATAAATAGTGTTTTCCAGTTTGTGGAACGCTATATCTGGGACTTGACAAAATGCACACAAGCCTAACTTGTTAATGTTGGGGAATAGGTAATAGGTACTCATTATTAACTCCCCCTCTCTCCCCCTCCCCCTATTCAGCCGGCCCTAACTACTGGGACGACCTCGCGTTAAAGATACAGTTTCTGAGGGAGCATCAGAGGCCGGAGGTTCACCCACAGCGCGAGTCACTTCCATCCCTAACTCTTCCAAAACCACCACAGGTTGAGCGCGTCCTTGGACTTCAATCCGTTTCACTAAAACCTGTCCATTGGCTAAATAGTCCCCCACTCGCACATAACGACTTTTTTCGGTGGGCGCTTGCAAAATCGCCCGGGTTTCACCATTCACTGTCACCACTCCCGTCACCTGTACCGCTTGGGCTAAGGTGGGTTCAGGCAGTGAGGGCAAGTCAGGAATAAAATCCGGGCGCGGTGGTTCAACTCCATTAGGGGAGGGAATATCAGGAGTCGCAGGAGTTCCTGGAGTCGCAGGAGTTCCTGGAGTCGCAGGAGTTCCTGGTGCAGCAGGAGTCTGGGCGGTATCTCCCGATGGGGCTTGACCGGGAGCAACCGGAACCCCTTGCCCTTGGGGGTTGGGGACTCTCGCGGAGGGTAAACGGTCGGGCGCTCTCACACCATCAAAGGGACTGGGAGGACGCGGGGGGATGCGGACGGGGATAATCGGAGGGCGAATAGCCTCGGTAGTAATTGGGGCAAGGGGAATAGTGGCGAAGGGATCACTTCGTCCGGCCTGTTGCTGGACACTCTGGCGCAATACTTCTCCACTGGGGAGAGGGATTAAGCCTTGAGCGGCGGCGGTTTGGGCGGCTTCTCCGGTCACCAGGGGGTCTTCAAAATCTGCGCCGTCTTCGGCCTCTTCTTCTTCAGTACTGGGTAACTCGGCGGAGGGATCTCCTTGAGGGGCCGGAATCGGTTCTTGGACTACGATTTCTGAATCTCCACCATCATCAAAATTGTCGCCCCCTATGAAGGGTAGAGACTCGCAACCGCTTATTCCTAGGGAAAGGGCGATCGCAGACAGTAAAAGAAATAAGTTATATTTAGCCATCTCTCCTTAGCCTGAATCACTTAGATGTGTTGAATCCCATCACCCCCAATTCTAGACGAAGAATGATCTGTTCCCTGCAAGTCGTTAAGTTCTGGTGGTGACTCGGGATTCTCCCCTCATCCTAGCCTTTTCCCATCAAACCTTTCAGGGCGTTTAGACCTTTTTTGACCCGACGGGAGACAGTAACCACACTAATCCCCATGCGTTCCGCTACTTCTTTTTGGGTTAAATCGTGCAGAAAGACGAATTCTAGAACATCTCGGGTGCGTTGTTCGAGTTGCACTAAAGACTGTTGTAAACGAATCCGATCCTCTTGGGCGAGTTGGAAACTGCGGTACTGATGATCGGGAACTAATTCCCCTAAACTGGTCAGCCCCTCATCCCCTTCTCCAACCGGGAGGTCTAAACTCAAGGGTTCCCGATTTTGATAGGCGAGTTGAATCTCTTGCCACTCCATCAGGGACAATCCCACCCGTTCGGCAATCTCCTGATCCGTCGGGGGGCGGTTCAGTTCAGCCCTCAGAGAACGGGTGCTAGCGATCGCCTGTTGCCGTAGTTCTAACCATCGTCTCGGAATCCGCACCGAAGAGCCTTTATCTCGCAAATAGTGCTGGATTTCACCCCGAATATAAGGAATAGCAAAGGAACTAAAAGCATGACCTTTCGAGAGATCAAACCGTTCAATGGCTCGAATTAACCCTAAACAGCCCACTTGTAACAAGTCTTCATAACTTTCCGTGCATTGTTTTACCCAGTGGTGTGCTTCTTTCCGCACTAGGCCTAAATTCAGCGTGACGATCTCATTGCGCAAGGCAGAGTCCGGACGTTCTTGGTATTGGCGTAATAATTCCAAACTATCATTCTTCAAGCTGATAGTCGGCAGGTCAGGACTGGGTAGACTATCACTAGATGAATAATCAGGTTGGATGGAACGAGACACGGCAGTAGACATGGTATAGAAAAACCCTGTTTTGACGATGGAATGAAAAGACGGAATCTAAAGATAGAATCTAACAAACTGACAAATTATAGAAGCACTTCCAGAGAATGAAACCCGAGCAACTCTCTTGAGAGAATTTTTGCTTTGATGCTTGTCCGGCTAAGGTTTAGAGATTTGAGAGACAACCATCTAATTCAAGATTAGAGAATTTGGACCGAGGAAGATTTTATGAAGTTTTCAGAATTTTCTCCCTTCCAAGTTTATTCGTTTCTGCAAACACCCTGCAACAGTGATTTCCCCGAGACTGCCGTATTTAGGCGTTTTGTCAGAAATATTAACAAATCATGAAGTTATTACTCAAGGGCTAGAAGATGCCATTTTTCTCCTCTTGCCCGTTGATCATGACATCCTCCCGACACCGACCCTAGGGGTACGGTGCGGGCTTCCCCATATCACTATGAGGCTTTCCTGCTTCTACGGGAGGTTCTAGATGTCTTTTTAGGGACATCCCCGTTCGCGTTCACTTCGTGACGCTTCGCGTTCGCGAAGCGTTGCGTAGCAAAGCGTTGCGTAGCAAAGCGTTGCGTAGCAATCACCTCTTCCTCTACAGGCAGCTTGACCCCCAGTCCAAGGGCTACAAGTCCACGTTGCTCAACAACCATCGCCACCGCAACGTCCCTATCCCTAAAACGGGATCAGATGCTCTGACCCCAGACAAAACAGTGATTAGCTGTTTAACCTCCCAGCTAATCACTGCCGTGCAAACATCCCAACTGGGATGTTTGCAAAATAAACCGCTTGTTGCCAATTATGGAGCAGAAACGCGAGCGTAGAAGATTCCACGGATTTTCACTTCTTCCGGGTCTTCCGCGCCTAAGTCAGTTGCAGAAGGTTGAACACTCACAAAGTTACCCGCAATTTCTCCGGTGCTACCGTCAACTTTAGTCACTTGTAAGGAGATTTCACCTTTTCCGGTAACAACTCGTTTGGTATTCGCCCGTTCTAAATCATCTACGTCTGCGGCAGAGGGAAGAGCAACGGCGTTATCATAACCACTGGCGACCCCGCGACCTTTAGGATCCAAGAATACAGCGCCCCGATAGGAAGGCACGTTAAACTCTCCTTTAAAGTCTGTGGAGGTGTTGATGGAATCAAAACCGGGTTCGGTGCTGGCCACTAACTGCTTAATGGTAAACAGGAACGGAACTTGCTCGCCCCCCGGTAATAAAACAGTAATGGCTTGGAAGTCCAGTCCGCCCTCTTCCGTAAAGGTCAGCACCCCATTACTGCCAGATTTAACGTTGCCGTAAACTTGCTCAATGCTGGATGTATAGCGAGTGAGAACTTTCCCCGGAACAAATTCGGCTTCTTTGCGCTTGTTGGAGGGTTCTTCTTTCACGAAATACTCTCTGGGTTCTAAGCACAAGTCGGTCACTTCATAAACCTGACCTCCAGCAATGGGAATTGTGCCACGGGCGGTTTCTTCGAGTTCAGGACATAGGTTAGCTAAACCCGTGTTCAAAATTTGATCGTAGGTCAATTGGTTGCGATTGGCAGCACTTACTGCACCATCACCACAAGCGGTTAGCACCCCTAGGCACAGCACTAGGAACGCCATAATAACTGCACGATAATGCCTCATAGTCAACCTCTATTATTGTCAATCTCTGATTTCGATTTAATCTGTGAACTGCTCTACTCCACTGGTGGGACGGAGCTTCCCAATTCAACGGCAATTGCCTCTAGGAAAGACTTACGCCCCCGTTTTGGTCTTACATTGCCTCCTTGGGCAGTAACGCTGGTTCCCAACGCTCAATTATGAGATGGGGAATTCCCGGCCAATTTATTAAAGGCTTGGCTATTGATTCTGCGTGGGAAGAATCCCCTCCCAGATGAGATGGGTTTCTCCGGAGAATGTTCTGTTTTCCGCGTTAATCCTGCGTTGGCGTTAGCCTTCCGTAGGAATCGCCACTGGACAGAGCCAAGTTCTGGGTTGTGTTCTAAAAGCTTGTATTAAGCTCTATTGACATCTCCTGCACACCACTTCAAGATGATGCGTGGAGACTTTCCCTCAGACTTTGAGAGAAAAGGTTCAAGTCCAACATCATATTATCATCACGGATGTAGCTATTTAGATCCGGTTGCTCAACATCGCCGATCCTGCAATGCAGGCAATCTCGTAAAATGTCCCTTAGCTTTAAACATCAGTGGGGAGAACGCATTGGATTCACAGCAACTTGAAACACAACTCGAAACACTGGGTCAGGATATTGTTGCCTTAGCTCAAAGTCTGGAAGGAGATAGTATGGCACTCCTTTCCCTCCTACGACATCTCGAACAAGTTCACCGTCAAATCCGCGAGGATTTGTTCTTAACCTCTTTACCGGATACTCGCCAAGCCCTAGATAATATTCTGCGAGATATTGAGGAGGTGGGAGGGTGGCCTTATATTGAGCGCCTTAAGTTACAGGCTTTTTTAGGTAGTGTGGCTTGGTCTGGTTCTAGGGATAGTGAGGGGGATCTACCGGAAACGAAGGAGTAGAGTGGGGGCTTTCTGGCAAGATTCAGTTAACAATCTTTGCTATTGGGGGACAAACTCAGGGGGTCTGGTTATGCTTGAGAAGCCCAAATACATCATGAGTTCTGGGGTGGCTGGGGAGTGACTTTCTCCCGACGCTGACCGCAAATACAGCGCTCGGCAACTGGCGCGGATTAGCTCAATTGAATAACCACTCAAGACGAATGAGCGAGGAAAGGATATGAATACTCCAACATTGACTAAGGCAACGGAATTGTCTGATCTGAGTACCGATCAAGTGCGATGGATTCAGTCTCGTCTAGAAATCGGGGGCTATTTGCCGACGGGACAAGTGGATGGCATAGCTGGACCGTTAACCCGTAAGGCGTTGGCGGCGTTTAAAGAGGATCTCTGGTTGGAGTTTCCGTCCTTGGTGGGTCCGAGTACAATTCAGGCGCTGTCAGAACTGGCCCCACGACATTCGGTTTCGGAACAGCCTCAAGCCCTGAAGCAGCAAGTCCTCACCAATGCCGGACAGTTGGAGGGAAAAAGTGTGGTTTTGCCCAAGGTGGGTAAAATTTATGAGCATCAATATATTGTTCCCGATGTGCCGTTGACTTGGGGGGAGATGACGAAGGGGTTAGATTTTCGTCGGATTCCGAACTCGGTGGAAATTGTGGAGGATATGGAGAGGTTAGCGATTGTTTTTGGCAGAGTTCGCAGTCGCTTCGGTTCTCCTATTGGTATTACTTCGGGGTATCGTCCGGCGGCGCTGAGGATTGGGGTTCCCAATTCTCAGCATATTTTCGGGCGGGCGATGGATATTTATCCTCTCAATGGTGATTTTCGCCGTTTGTTGGAGTTGCTGAAGGTTGAATCGGCGGTCAAGGGGATTGGTTTGGGGCAAAAACGGGGGTTTCTCCACATGGATATCCGTCCGGGCGATCGCGTCATCTTTCCCTATTAGCCTGAAAACTAGAAGTGGCGAGAGATTCACTTCTCGCCGCTTGCTTTGGGGATGGAGCCGAGCAGAGTCGAACTGCTGTCCAAACTGGGTATTTACTTTTCGCTCATTCACAGGTTTAGCCTTTCTAACCCTCAAGGCGGGAATCGTTAATTGTCCCTAACGATGGGATTCTCTAATGAAGTCTTAGCTAGTCAAGCCACTAGAGAAACTCGACTAGAGCATCCGTTGGGGTTTATCTATAATCCTTAACGGAGTCGAATTATAGATGCTCGAACCGTGTTTAGGTTTAGATTAAGCAGCTACAGGAGCGGCTTTACGAGCGAAAGGAACGATGTTGTTCGCATTTACTATTTTTTTTGAACCTTTGATTAACGAGAGGAGGCTCACTCTCGACCTGTATCACGGGTCAGCTTTCGCCAGCCTGTCGAAACCGTTACGGCCCCGTGTTGTTCGCTTCTTAATTATAACGATTAATTGAGGGACTGGCAAGGTTAGGGTTTAGCCCGGGTCGTCCTCTCGGCTAAAGTAGCCTTGGATGCCGGAGGTGGTTTCTGCCGAGAGTCTAAACTTTTGTCCGCAAAAGGTACAGTATAAGTGCTGGTTGAGGTTGGGGGGGGGTGGTGTGACTTCCCCTGTCCAGGGAAAGGGGGATTTCTGACGGGATGCGTCTTGGTCGATGGCTAATACACCGGATGCGATCGCTTCTCGAATCCCTCGGAGGGTTTGGCTTAATTGTTCGGGGGAGGTTATTTCGGGGACAACCTTAATGGATCTACAGTGTTCGCAAGTCATAGACCAAAGGGATTGAAGGAGGATTAACCAAGGGGAGGAAATCAGGATAGAGGGTCTTCCTGACGGTGACGCACTTCTATGACGGTGTGGACATTGCCCCGGGGGGAAAAATCGCCTTTGATTGAGACTTCAAGGGGATTACAAGCGGCTACAAAGTCATCTAATATCTGATTGATCACTTCTTCATGGGAAATGTAGCGATCGCGATAACTGTTGACATAGAGTTTCAAGGCTTTTAACTCGACCACCGATTGATCCGGGGAATAAGTAATATGAATGGTGGCAAAGTCGGGATAGCCGGAAAAGGGACATTTACAGGTAAACTCGGGCAGGTCAATATGAATGTCATATTTTCGACCGATGCGAGGATTGGGAAAGGTAATCAGTTCCCCGTCTAAAATGGCACGTTCGCCATATTTCACTTCAGGATGATTTGTCATGGTGTTGGCTGTTTCTTGAGAAGGCTTAGATCAAGCAAGATTTTTTAATATACAGGAGTCTGAGGGGGTTTTCCGCCATCCCAATCGGGACAGGTGGGGGTGTCACTGCCGTAGGGGTGCATGGCACAGACGAGCAGGGTTCCGTTATACACTTGACCATGATAGTGTTGACACCCGATACAAGCGGGATGTTGGTCTAAACTGGGTGACACTTGTTCAGTAAACAACAGGTCTAACTCGTGATCGGGGAATTCTGCCCAATCTGGTGGATCTTCAAAGGGGAATAATAAGGGGGTGACAAAGCTTTCAAACCATTGATCCAGTTCCGTTTCTACGACTTCTTGGACTTCAAGGGCGATCGCCTCGGCTACCTCTCCCACTTCATTAACAAATTGTTCGATCTCTTGAGTTACGGTGTCGAACATTTCCCAGAATTCTTTTGACCAATCTTCCATAGGCATAGCGGCGGAGTAGTTCACAGGGCGACCTCCATTGTGACACACTCACTGGACTTAGGGGATCAACCTCCCTCAATGGTCTAGGAGTCCTTTTGAATGCGTCGGAGTTCTTCTTGCAGGTTCTGCACTTGATCCCGCAAATTTTGCACCGGATCTGAAGGGGATTGAGATTCAGAGGGGGGGGGATCCTCATCGAGAATAATTTCAATCCGTCGGGGTTCTTTGGACTCCTCACGTCCTTGCTGCATAGGAGGCTGTTGGGCTTGTTGAATCCACTCATCCACCAGTTTAGAGGCTTCTTCGGTGGTAATTTCTCCCCGTTTGACCATTTCCTCCGCGAGTTTTTGGGCTTGCGATCGCAACTCCTGCAAACTCAAATTCGCTTTTTCCCCTGCATAGGAGGCAATCCCTACACCGAGATAGAAGGCTTTTTGCACTAGGTTTCCGAAATCAGGCATCATGTTCCTCCCAGACTTGCGCCGTTCAAGGCGGCTTTCTTTCTCTAGGATACGCGGCAAATTCCGTCCTTGACCAGCCTGAAGACCGAACCTTAATTCTCTCTCAAAACCCTTCTTTCTCTGTCCGAAAAGACCCCAGACAGCAAAAGACCCGGAGTTTACGCCTATCTGAAGCATCCCGTATTGCTGCCACCTTCCGGTTCTGACAAGGTTTGGGCGTTCAGATCGCGTAAGTCCGGATCGTTTTCCATTATAACACAGTTTTGGGTCATTAATGTTCCGAATCCCTAGAAAATCTCTGACCCATCCCAGAAACACTCAGGCACCCTGAGCATTTTCCGAACTTTCAGCCCCTTGGGTTTTTTCTAACGCCCGCTTGAGACGTTTTTTCCGATCCGCTTCTAAGGCATCTTGTAGCACCCGTTTGGCTTGTTCCATTTTCTCCAAGTTGCCTTGATAGAGTTCTAAGTCCTTCTGTAACTTATCAATGGGTAAACGGAGGCCTTCGCCCAAGGACTGTAAAACCTCGTTCAGTTTCTTATGGTCTTGTGCCGTCGCCGGACTGATTTTCTCAATCAGGGCGTACAGACCAATAGCAAACAGACGACTATATTTAAACTTCCGTTCAGGGGAGGCGATCGCATTCAACGCATTATACAAAGGTTGCGCCCCATCGTAAGACCCCAGAGAGCTAGTCCAGTTGAGTAGTTGATCAAGGGAGATTTTTTCCGCCAATCCGAGCAGAGTCGCCGCATCCTGATGATACTGTTGGGGATCGGTTTCCACCGCCCGACACAAAGCCTCAAAAATGGACACCCGATCCGCTTCCGGCTTATAACTCGACATAAAACGCTCATAACTCGAAGCCACCCCCAAGCCATAAATGGGGTCATAGCCGAAATTCACATTCACGGAGAGCAAGTGCATCTCAACCATCAACTCCTCCACCACCCGGCGATAGATTGAGTTAATAGGGCGGGTATGATGGGTATAAAAATTTTGTTTAGTATCAGAAACAGTACGAACTTTATTCACAAAGTCAAATTATAAAGACGAGACGGTGTTTCCATTGTCTCATAGGATTTTCCCTTTTTCCCCCAAATCTCAATATTTCCCATGCCTCCCACTCCACTCTTACAAAAACTGGGTCAATACCTAGGGCTTGCATGAGAGTCAGTCGGGAATTTAAGCCACTTGAGGAGTGCCGGAGACAAAATCTGATTTTCCCCCAGCAACCTAACTTTGTAATTCTTATTTTTTCGTCGAGTTTTCCCCAAAATATTCCCCAAATTTTCCACAGGGTTAGCGTATTTTTCCACAGTTTTCCCCAAGTTTTCCACAGGTCGATCTCTAGAATCATCCTTTTTGCGCCCTAGGAAAGATTTTAGTGTTTGTCAAAAAGGAGGCGTTTTATACGGAGTTTCTGTAAAGTTAGGTAACAAAAAAGGGGCTTTAACCTTTGCTTTTTGGTAAATCTTTATTCTTGCCAAAGAAATTTGTAACATTTCTCAGCATTGACAAAGCTGGGGTTCTCTCCCGAAATAGGTATAGGGGATTAATTTTATCTGGTCGTGAAAATACATTTGTTCTTTATTGCGGACTCCATGAATCCCCTGTCGAAAAGTTCGGATTTCCCCTTCTACTTCGCACAGCCCGGTGAGTCCGTGACTTGTTCCATCCTCCACCCCTAGACACCCGAGAGGTATTTATGAAAACCAACATCAGTATTCTGGCGGAAATTCCCGAAGAACTGCACGCTTCGCTCAAAACCTATTTAGACACTCACCCCAACTGGGATCAAGATCGGGTGTTTGCGGCGGCGTTGTCCTTATTTTTGTTGCAGAGTAATAGCGATTCTCCTTCCCAACCGACAAGCTCCCCCAACCATCCCACCGCCTACCGTGCCGCCGACAATTATCAAACCTGTGCCAAAGTGTACCTTGAAACACTATTCCACTCTTAGGTAGAATGGAAAGTTGCTCTTAACTTCAGTCCCGACCTATGCTTGATAGTCTTATTGTGGGAGCCGGAATTAGCGGTCTTAGCGCGGCTCACACCCTCCAAAAACAGCAAACCCAGTTTTTAGTCACCGAAAGTCAGGGACGGGTAGGCGGTAACATTACAACCAATCGGCAGGGGGACTATCTGTGGGAAGAAGGCCCTAACAGTTTTGCTCCCACAGAAGACTTGCTACGCCTGGCCGTAGAGGTGGGTTTAAAAGAGGATTTAGTCTTTGCCGATCGCCGTCTCCCCCGTTTTGTCTACTGGAATCAGCAGTTACACCCCGTCCCCATGAGTCCCCCGGCGGCCTTGAAAACCCAATTACTTAGTGAGGCGGGGAAATGGCGGGCGGCCTTGGGAGCATTAGGCTTTGTTGGGGGCTTAGTGGGTCGAGAGGAAGAAACGGTGCGTCAATTTTTCACCCGTCATTTAGGGACTGAAGTCACAGAACGCCTAGTCGCGCCCTTTGTCTCTGGGGTTTATGCGGGGGATGTGGATCAACTGAGCGCTCAAGCGGCCTTCCGTCGGGTGTTTGAATTTGCCCAACTGGGGGGAGGATTGGCGGCCGGGGGGATTTTAGCCCGTCGGCAAGCCCCCCCTAAAGCCCCACCGGATCCCAGTTTGCCAGAAACGAAAACGGGACAACTGGGATCCTTTCGGGAAGGCTTAGAAATGTTGCCCCGGGCGATCGCATCTCAATTAGGCGATCGCCTCAAACTCCAGTGGCGACTGACCCACCTCGAAATCACCCCCCAACAAACCTATCTCGCCCACTTTAACACCCCCGACGGCCCCCAACAAATTGCCACCCGCACCCTAATCCTCACCACCCCCGCCCCCATCACCGCAGACCTCCTAAAACCCCTCACTCCTGCCCTGCACGGGGTCTTAAAGGAAATCTACTATCCCCCCGTCGCCTGCGTCGTTCTCGCCTATCCTAGGGCAGCCTCAGCGCGTCCTTTAGAAGGGTTTGGTCATCTGATCCCCCGCAACCAAGGAATCCGCACCCTCGGCACCATCTGGTCATCCTGTTTATTCCCCGGACGCACCCCCGAAGGAGAACATCTGCTCACCAACTTTATTGGCGGAGCCACCGACCCCGGAATTGCCCAACTCGACCCGGAAGAAATCGCCCAAGCGGTTCATCAAGACCTGTGTAAAATCCTCATCCGGCCTGAATTTACCCCCAAAATCCTCGCCGTCCGTCTCTGGAAACAGGCCATCCCCCAATACACCCTAGGACATCTCCAACGACTCGCCACCCTAGAGCAGGAATTAAGTAAATTCCCCGGCTTACACATCCTAGCCAACTATACCGACGGCGTAGCCCTAGGCGATTGTGTTAAGCGTGGTGTGGCAGTCGCTCAGAAAATTCGGAGTCGGGAGTAGGGAATTGGGAGTCGGGAGTCGGGAGTCGGGAATCGGTGTAGGGGCGCAATGCTTGCGCCCTAGAGAGTCGGGAGTCGGAAGTAATGTCATTGCGTTTGCTGCGCAACGCTTCGCGAACGCGGAGCGTCACGAAGTGAACGCGTAGCGTTCCGAAGGAAGGTACGAAGCAATCTAGTCAGGAGTCGGGAGATTGCCTCTCCCCCTCTTCCCCTCTCCCCCTCTTCCCCTCTCCCCCTCTTCCCCTCTCCCCCTCTTCCCCTCTTCCCCTCTCCCCCTCTTCCCCTCTTCCCCCTCTCCCCCTCTTCCCCTCTCCCCCTCTCCCCTGCTCCCCCGTTCCCCGTTCCCCGTTCCCCGTTCAATGATACAAACCAATCCCACCCCCTCCCTAATCATTCCTCAACTGATTGTCGGGTTAGGAAATCCCGGAACTCGATACGATAAAACCCGCCATAACATCGGTTTTGAAGCCTTAGATTGCCTTTCTCAAACTTGGCAACTCTCTTGGCAGAATCATAAACGCTTTAAAGGCTTTTTTAGCGAGGGACGGAGTATCACCGGAGAGAAAATTTATTTACTCAAACCCCAAACCTACATGAACCTTTCCGGCGAGTCCATTCGTGCCGTTGTCGATTGGTATAAAATCCCCCCAGCATCCATTCTGGTGATTTACGACGACATGGACTTACCCGTTGGACGCTTACGGATTCGCCTTTCTGGGTCGGCCGGAGGGCATAATGGCATCAAATCCACCATTGCTCACCTTGGGAGTCAAGACTTTCCCCGGTTGCGAGTTGGCATCGGTAAATCTGGGGAAGACAAGGAAACCGTGTCCCATGTTTTGGGCAAATTTGCTCCCTCGGAGAAAAAGGTCATTGCTGAAGTATTAGATTGGGTAGTCAGTGCCGTGGAATTGAGCTTAAAACAAGGTTTAGAAAAAGCCATGAGTCTTTACAACGGCCGCGTTATTGGCGAGTAGTTCGTTCTGTATATCCCCCTTCCATCCAACCCAGATAAAACCCTTGATTCTTCCTAGATTTTGAGGGCAGAAACTCCGTGAATACCCTGTTCTTTCTGGGCGGGGTATTCATGAATTTGCCCTAGCACAACCTAAAATACGATATAACCATAAATAAAACTCTCCCCAGTCTTGGGGATGCCTTCATTTCCCTTGGCTACAGTCCCAAAGACCAATACAATCAATAATACGGAGAAAACATGAACACTCAATTAGTCGATGCGTTAGTGCAAATCATTAATAATTTAAACCCAGATGAAAAAGCACTTTTACAAGAAAAAACCGCATTAAGTAAGAGTCAAGAAGCTTATCATAAAATGATAGAAGTCCGAGGGGAAATTTTAGAAAGACGAGAAGGTAAACCATTAGATATGGATGTGAATGAGATGATTTATCAAATGAGAGAAGAACGTAGTCAAGAACTTATGGATGCCTGTTTTCCGAAATTATCCCAACTCAACTCTACTATTACGGATTAATTGATCTGTTATGATAAGCCTAGATGTTAGTTTTATTATTCGCTTAGTAATAAGCACTAATGGAAATAACTCATACGGGATTAAATGGCAAGAATGGCAGTCATAATACAGTCATTATTTAGCGTTAGCACAACGGCTACAAGTTGACCTCTGGACGGCAGATAAACGCTTATTTAATGCAGTTTCTCAATCGTTATCATGGGTTAAATTAATAGAGGTTAATTAATATTAACTCCAACCATAGTGGTAGATTTTTCTTTTTCTGTAAAGCTTTCAACGCCTCTTAAATCATCAAAAATAACTCTAGCTAGAGCATAGGCTAAATTAACAGGTACGGCATTCCCGAGCATCTTATAAGCAGAGGCCACGTTTTGATAGTCAAAAATAAAGGCATCAGGAAAGGTCTGGATTCTAGCACATTCTCGAATGGATAACCTCCGATAAGAATAGGGAGAGTTGGGGTCAAAGATAAAGTGATCTTTCCCGACATGAATCATTTTATTGGCTTGGGGATGAATAGGAGCATGACGACCTCCTGCTTGAATGGTGAACGATGGCTCATCCCAACCTCTTACTCGATTACGAGAAAGGTAAATTGTGGAAAATCCTCCGGTCATATATTCATGATTGGGAACAATACATTTACTCCCATTGGTTTTATTTTTCTCTTGAGCAGGAAGGGCTGACTCTTTTAAATCCCAGATAGTATCTTTGAGCGTTAAATAATTAGAATTAGGCTCAGGAAAGATGAATTTTTTGTTTAAGTTGATATGATATCCTACTAAAATCACCCGCTTTCGATCTTGGGGAACTTGATAATCTTTGGCATTGAGCAGTTTTAACGAAACCACATAACCCGCTTCTTCAAAAGCTGCCAGAATATTTTTTAAGGCAACTTGATGTTTTTTGTGCAGAATACCAGAAACATTTTCAGCTAGGAAAAATTGAGGTTGTTTGTCTTGTAAGATGCGAATATATTCTAAGAATAATTGACCCCGTTCATCTTCAATGCCCCGTTGACATCCGCCCTCGCTCCAACTCTGACAAGGTGGCCCCCCGATGATGCCTGTACAGTTGGGGATTTCTGCTGAGGGAATTTTTCTAATATCTCGACGATCTAAAAAGTTTTGGGGGTGATTTTTTTCGTAGGTTGACCAGATTTCTTTATCATATTCGTTTGCCCAAATGATATTAAATCCAGCTTGCCGAAATCCGAGATCTAATCCTCCACATCCGGCAAAAAGGGCGACGATGGTAGGTTTAGAAAAAGTCATAATAAATTCAAATAATGCTACTGTTTGATTGTAGCAAAATCAGGTTGTTTTTTGAGGGTTAGGTATGGGGTGGGGGACTTGATAAATTGCCCCTAGAAGAGGGATTAAAGTCCCTAAAATATTAAAACTCAAATCCTAGGGGTAGATGAAGGAAAAAAGGGCATTTGAGACGCGCCCAAATGCCCTAAGTTATTGACAAGTTAATCAAGATATGTTATGGATAGCAAGCTTTAAAAATTAAGCTTCATCTAAAGCGGCAATTCCGGGTAATACTTTCCCTTCGAGTAATTCTAAACTTGCACCGCCTCCGGTGGAAATGTGGCTCATTTTGCTGGCTACGCCGACTTTTTCGACGGCGGCCACGGAGTCACCTCCCCCAATGATAGTGACTGCGCCTTTTTCGGTTAAATCGGCTAGGGTATGGGCGATCGCCTCTGTCCCTTTGGCAAACAGATCAAACTCAAATACCCCCATCGGGCCATTCCACAGGACACACTTACAATCGGCTAAAGCGTCTTGGAAGACCTTCACGGAATCGGGGCCAATATCTAATCCCATCCAGCCATCGGGAATGCTCTCAATGCTGGCGATTTGGGAGTTAGCATCGGCGGCGAAATTATCGGCTAAGACTACATCGGTGGGTAATAACAGATCCACGCCTTTCTCTTTGGCTTTGGCTTCTAGAGATTTAGCCAATTCCAGTTTATCCTCTTCTACCAAAGACTTGCCCACGTTTAAACCCCGGGCTTTGTAGAAGGTGAAAATCATCCCTCCCCCGATGAGCAGTTTGTCGCATTTTTCGAGTAAGGTTTCAATGACACCAATTTTACTGGAGACTTTAGATCCCCCAATAATGGCGGCTAAAGGACGTTGGGGGTTATCAATGGCCCCTTGTAAAAATTGTAATTCTTTCTCAATTAAATAACCCGCTACACTGGGACTGAGGTATTGTGTGACCCCTTCCGTCGAAGCGTGAGCGCGGTGTGCGGTTCCGAAAGCGTCATTGACGTACAGATCAGCATTCGCGGCTAACTTTTTGGCAAAGTCGGGGTCATTTTTCTCTTCTTCGGCGTAGAAGCGGACGTTTTCGAGTAAGGCGACATCGCCGTTGTTCATGCCGTTGACAATAGCGGCGACTTCATCTCCAATACAATCGGGACACATGGTAACGGGTTTTTCTAGTAACTCAGACAGACGTTGAGCTACGGGGGTAAGACGCATACTTTCAACGACTTTCCCTTTGGGACGGCCAAAGTGGCTGGATAACAGAACTTTCGCGCCTTTGCTGATTAAGTCCTGAATGGTAGGCAAAGCGGCGCGAATGCGAGTATCATCGGTAATGCTCCCGTTGTCGATGGGAACGTTAAAATCGGCTCTTACTAAAACCCGTTTTCCGGTTAAATCACTGGCTGATAAATTTGCTACGCTTTTTTTCGACACAAGGATATCCTCCTAATTGCGTTCTATTCTATTAGTGTGTGCTGTTTAGCCTGATTTGCTCTTGAGACTCAGGGGGATCTCAGTTTTTGGGATTACTCCCTAGCCGATTGTACCGGAGTGGGTGTTACTGGAGGTATGTTTGATGTTTAAAACTGTGTTGTTTCCGATTGATGCAAGCCGCGAAGCCCGCGAAGCGGCTAAGGTTGTAGAGGATATTGTCAAAACTTACAATAGTCGTCTGGTTTTGCTGTCTGTGGTGGAAAATCCCCCCACGGAACACGGGGAGGCGACGGCGGAGGTGATGACTTCTGCGGAAGCGGTGGAGAAGTTGCTGGAAGGTGCTAAACAGGCCTTTGCGCAACAAGGGATTCAAGCGGAGGTTATGGAACGGGAAGGGATGCCCTCGTTTACGATTTGTGATGTGGCTGATGAGTTGGAGGCTAATCTGATTGTAATGGGGTCGAGTGGTATGGGGTTAACGGAGGAGGGGGTGTCGGAGAGTGTCACTACGCGGGTGATTAATCTCTCTCCTTGTCCGGTGTTGATTGTGCCTTGATTTTAGGGAACGGGGAATGGGGGGGAGCAGGGGGGCAGGGGGTGATTACTGTTGCATAAGTACCTTTTGCCTTTTGCCGACTCCCAATTCCCGATTCCCGACTCCCTATTATTCCACTCGAACGAAGGCCGCTAGAGATAACCGCTCGTCGTCGATGTCTAATTGTAGAAGACGGGCGGTAATGCCTTGTTGGGTTAAAACATCAAGGTCTAGGCGACTGTTGAGGGCGGAGAGGGCAATGTTAGCGAACATGGGGGGGAGGGGATTGTCGTTGAGTAAGATGTCGGCTTCGCTGAATTGAATGCGTCGGCCGCCTTCTATAACGAGTTTGCCTGTGATGTCTAGGGTTAATTGGGCGCTGTCTTCTCCGGTGGCATCGAAGGAGCGGGCTTGGAGTTGGAGACGGAGGCGATTGTCGCCTAAAAATTCTAGATCGAGGTCGGAGAGTTCGTATTGTTGGGGAGCGGTGCCGGGGAAGTTGCGGGCGAGGTTGGTGACGAGGCTTTGTAGGCGATCGCGCAGTTGGGGAGATTGTAGCGCCTGTTTGAGATCCGCCTCGGTGAGAACAAGGCGCACCGCCCCTTGTACGGGTTGACGTAAAGCATTCCGCCAATCCCTCCCCCCTTGTCGGAGTTGTTGGAGATCAACATTGAGGGGATCGGTTTCCAGTTCTAGGGTATCCAGTCGTAAATCGGGGGTGAGGTGAACGCCTCGACTGGCTAGACGGACTCGATCCACTTTGCCCTGTAGAAGTTGATGACTGGGGGTGTTATCAATGCGCACGGTGAGGGTATCCACTCCAGCGAGTCTTGAGCGCAAATTACCTTCTACGATACTCTCAACAATAAATCCGGTGGGGGTTGCACCGGAGAGTAAACCTGTGAGCAATAGAACAATCCATTCCATGATTTTTTTAATGAGGGAGTGTTTTCTATCTTAATCGTTGCTTGGGCTGTCTTCAGGAGGGGGTCCCTGTTGTTGTTGGGCTAAGAGGGTTTGCACTAAGGCCTGAACAATGGTTTGGGGATCTTCGCTTTCAATGCCCGCTTGTTGCGCGATCGCCTTTCTCAATTCCGGTTTCTCTGTCATGCGTTCTACCAACTGTTCGAGGGTTAGCACTTCTTGCCCCTCCTCTAAGTTAGCGGCATTGGGCGGGGGTAGAGAAGACCAAGCCGGATCTTGAACTCCCGCCGCGAGGCTGTTGTTTTCCTGCATCACCCCTTGACTTGGCTGTTGTAGGAGTTGAGAGGCGATCGCATAGGCCACGGCCCCCACCTCAGCCCAACCTTTTTCTAAATACTGAGTTTGAATCGCTAGTAACTCTAAACGCCTTGCCAGTTCTAAGTTAGGAACCCCAGAGGCTAACACCCTCCCCCCAAACCCTTGCAGCCAATTCACCCACTGAACAAAACTCACCCGCTCTTGACTTTGCTCAAAAAACTTCTGGACGCGGTGAGACTGCCACCCATGAGACACCCCTTCCAATAACTGGGTAAAGAGAAACTCAATATCACTATCACTTAGGGGAGCCCGAGGTGCTGACTCCCGTTCGGGCGCAACTGAGGGAGTAGAAACACCTGTAGACTTTGACCGACCGAAAAGACGCTGCCAGCCCTTTTTAATCCATTGCCAAATTTTTTTCCACATTACGCTAACTTCCCCCATCGCTTCCAAGGCCACTTTAGCTCAAATCGAGGGATCTGTGTCCCATTGTCTTCTAGGTAGGGCTTGCTGAATAACTCTGCTCCGGGTGGGAAACGGGGAACAGTGCTTAGAGGGATATTCAGCAGACCCTAGGTAGAATGGAGAGTAGTTTTTGATCGGGCAGATCAAGGGGAAAGTCGAAATGGTACAAGCACCAGTCCAAAAACTGACCTTAGTAGAATTTTTGCGATTACCAGAGACGAAACCAGCCCAAGAATACATAGATGGTCAAATTATTCAGAAACCAATGCCTCAAGGGAAACATAGTGCAATTCAAGGGGAACTTGTCTCTGCCATCAATGAGGTGGTAAAGTCCCGGCGTATTGCTCGGGCATTTCCTGAGCTACGCTGTACCTTCGGGGGTCGTTCAACTGTTCCCGATATTGCCGTTTTCCTGTGGAATCGAATTCCCCGTGATCACAATGGGGAAGTTGCCAATACCTTCCCCATTGCGCCAGATTGGACAATTGAAATCCTCTCTCCCGATCAAAGCCAAACCAAGGTAACAAAGAATATCCTTCACTGTTTGCGACATGAAACTGCAATGGGTTGGTTAATTGATCCCGATGAACAAACCCTGTTTGTCTATCGTCCTAAACAGGAACCCGAAGTATGGGATAGACCTGATGAAATTGTTCCTGTACCATCCTTTGCCCATGAATTACAGGTTTCTGTTCAGGAGTTGTTTGCTTGGTTATTAGAGTAGCTGGGGATTTTCCGGCTACAAGTTATCCATCAAGGAAGATAAAGTATAACGACGGCGCAGATCCATCTGTTCGGCTAAGTTGCCCGAAAGGGGGGCGCTTTCGCCGTTGTGACTGGGATAATCAAGAGGTGTCACCATTTCCGGAGGAACAATGGTGATCTGGGGTTCAACCGTTCGGCTCACATTTCGGGACTGGGGAACAGAAGATATCTGATGGGACACCGGGCGAGCAACGTTTCTGGATGGGGGTGAAGATGCTCTAGGAGTTGCCATGACCCGGGGCATCTCCCTAGGAGGAGATACGGGGGTATATTGGGGATAGTCGAAATTCCGTTCAACTTCCGGATAACGAGCGGGAGGAAGTTGATAAACCGGACGGGCGGGGGGCAATTGTTTGAGACGCTGACGGGGACTGCAAAAATGGCGCAACACCAAGGTCATGATCATGGAACTGGCGGCACAACCAACAGAAATCAAGCTGATTAACCAAAAGGGCAGAATCTCCAAGGGGTTAAGGGAACGCTTGGGGGGGTTGGGATCATAGGGACGGAGGGCGCGTTCTGGGGCTTCGGTTCCCCGCTCATTGAGGTTTCCGGTGGGGGTGTTATCTTCCCGACCTTCTGGGGTCAAGTTGGCGGGGAGGGGCAAGGGTTCTCGGGCGGGTTGAATGGCGGGGTTGAGCAAGCTGACGGTTGCCCCTACTGTTAGCATCATGGCGATCGCCCATAAACTCCCCCAAAAGAAGATCGGATAACGGCTAATGAGGGTTTGCAACAGCAATTGAGCCAGTGTTTTCTTTTTCCGTTTGCGTTTGCGCTTGGCAGAAGTAACCATGAGTTTGTTCTTTGGGCCCTGAGAAATTCTAGCGAGGACAAAGGGCGCGATCGCCTGACCCAGATGAGTCTGCTAACAGATTAGCAAAAATACGGGAAGAATGGCCTTTTGTTATGCTTAAGCCGCAGTGGGTAAGCGATGAGCCGCCACAACCCCTTGATAATAACCTTTGAGTTGACGAGTGGCCGCCGCCCATCCCCAGCGTTCGGCCTCTTGACGCGCTTTCCCCCGTAGGGTTTCCCGTTCCTGGGAGGCCGCAATCAAGCGCTGGGTCGCTTTAATCGCCCCTTGGGGATCTTGGGGATCGAATAAGTAGCCATTCTCCCCATCGGTGACAATATCGGGGATGCCGCCGGAATTAGCCGCCACTACAGGGCAGCCCGCCGCCATGGCTTCTAAGACCACTAAACCGAGGGTTTCGGTGCGGGAGGGGAAGACAAAGGCATCCGCCGAGGCAAAAGCGGAGGCTAATTCCATCCCCCGTAAATAGCCCACAAAATGGGTGGGGGTGCCTTGAAAATGTTGTTCTAAGGCCGCCCGGTGGGGGCCATCCCCCACAATGGCTAAACGGGAACCGGGGATGGCTTCGAGAATGGGTTTAATTTGTTCAATTTCCTTCTCGGCCGAGACGCGCCCCACATAGAGGAGTAAGGGACTTTCTGGGTGGCCTTGGGAGAGGCGATCGCGCATTTTCACCGAAGCGAGACTAGGCTGAAACATATCCGTATCTACCCCCCGCTGCCACAAATCCACCCGCTCAATCCCATGACGGCTTAACTCATTTACCATTGCCGTAGAGGTGCAAAGGTTCAATTCTGCCTGATTATGAGCCGCTTTCAGTAACTCCCAGAGAAACCCTTCTAAAGAGCCGAAACCATAATGATGTAAATATTGGGGTAGATGGGTATGGTAAGAAGCCACCAGGGGGAGATCCAACATTTTGGCATAGTAAATCCCCGCCAATCCTAAAATCGCGGGGTTCACCACATGGATTAAATCCGGTTTAAATTTATCTAAAGCCTTCCGAATGGAGGGACGAGGGAGAGCTACTTTTAATTCGGGATACATGGGCAGAGGAAAGGCCGATAACCCATAAATTTTCGCTCCGTGATATTCCTTCATCCCACCATCGGGACAGACCACGAGAACCTGATCCCCTTGGCGTTGTAATTGTTCAACGGTGTGACGTAAACGGGTCACAATGCCATCAACTTTGGGCAAAAAGGTTTCTGTAAATAGAGCAATTCGCATAGTGATTTAACAGGTTAATTTGAATGGGTAGGGTATGGGGTTATGAGAGAGTTGTATTATCCCGTAGATTGTATCCCGTAGGTTGGGTGAGATTTACCCTGGATTGTTGGGTTTCACTTCGTTTCACCCAACCTACGAAGGGGGGAAGAACTGATAATTGATAATTGGAAAAATGGGCTAAACAATTAACCGCGTCGCCAAGATACTTTCGGTAAAATTTGCTGTTTATCGACCCGGTGCTTATAACTAATCGCAAAGGCTAATAAAGAATCTAACAACGAGTCCGATAAATAATGAGGTTGTAAGCCTAAATCCAGCAATTTGGTATTTTTCGCATTAAAATAATGCTCCTCCAATTCCACCCGAGGATTATCCAGATTTTGGATTTGGACATGATCTAACCCCAACGTGACGGCCGCTTGTTTGACTTTCATCGCCAAATCCCCCACGCTGAATAATTCCGTGAACTGGTTAAACACGCGGAATTGTCCCGGTTCTGCGGGATTGGCAATAGCTAACTCCATACAGCGCACTGTGTCCCGAATATCCAAGAAACCGCGAGTTTGTCCCCCTTTCCCATACACCGTCAGAGGGTGTCCGATGGCCGCTTGAATACAGAAACGGTTTAACGCGGTGCCGAAAATCCCGTCATAGTCCAGACGGTTAATCAGCATCTCATCCATGCCAGTTTCTTCGGTTAAAACCCCATAAACCACCCCTTGGTTTAAGTCCGTGGCACGCAGACCCCAAATCTTACAGGCAAAATGAATGTTGTGGCTATCATGGACTTTGGATAAATGATAGAAGCTGCCCGGTTGTTTCGGATAGGGGAGCGTGTCTTTCCGTCCGTTGTGTTCGATGGTGATGTAGCCTTCCTCAATGTCGATGTTGGGGGTGCCGTATTCTCCCATAGTGCCGAGTTTCACCAGATGAGCATCGGGGAAATGCTCTTTCATGGCGTAGAGAATGTTGAGAGTACCCACAACGTTATTCACTTGGGTGAAAACGGCGTGTTCTCGGTCAATCATGGAGTAGGGAGCGGAACGCTGTTCCCCAAAGTGAACAATGCTTTCGGGTTGGAACTGCTGCAAGGATTTCAACAGAAAATCATAATCTGTAATATCGCCAACAAACAGATCAATCTTTTTGCCTGTAAGATCATGCCAACGTTGCAATCGTTTTTGAATGGGGGCAATGGGGGTTAACGTGTCTACGCCCAATTTGCTATCCCAGTAGCGTCGCACTAGGTTATCTAGAATGGCGACCTCATAGCCTCTGTTTGAGAGATGGAGGGCTGTTGCCCAGCCACAGTAACCATCCCCACCAATAACTAGAACTCTCATATCGTCTACTTTTTCTATTTTTACCGATACAGGCTAAATTTATCAGGTATTGGTATCCCTTGGGACAGTCATTCTTAATCTGCTACTACTGTGATCTGCTATACATTGCAACCTGCCTAGGGGGAATGCAGCGCGACCCCTCAAGGGTTAGGATATTGAAAGAGTGTAAAAAGGGCATAAGACTGTGGTATTGAAGATTGGCTTGTTGGGATTGGGGACGGTTGGCACGGGAACCGCCGAAATTTTACTAGATCCAACGGGACGTAACCCCCTGATTAAGGAGATGGCAATTCATCGGGTGGGGGTTAAATCCCTTGATAAACCTAGGGCGGTTGATCTGCCTCGGGAGTTGTTCACCACGGATTTAGAGGCCATTGTCACGGATCCGGAGGTGGATGTGGTGGTGGAGTTAATCGGGGGGATTGAACCCGCTAGATCCCTGATTTTAAAGGCGATTGCTGAGAAAAAACATATTGTGACAGCGAATAAAGCTGTAATTGCCCGTCATGGGGATGAAATCTACACGGCGGCTAATGCGGCGGGGGTTTATGTGTTGTTGGAGGCTTCTGTGGGCGGGGGAATTCCCATCATTCAACCGCTGAAACAGTCTCTGGGGGCGAATAAAATTCAGCGTGTCACGGGGATTATTAATGGCACGACAAACTACATTTTGACCCGGATGCAAACGGAAGGGGCGGATTTTGAGGAGGTGTTAGCCGATGCCCAACGGTTGGGTTATGCGGAGGCGGATCCGACAGCGGATGTGGATGGGTTTGATGCGGCGGATAAAATCTCGATTCTGGCTTCTTTGGCGTTTGGGGGGCGGATTCACTATGAGGATATCGAACGGGAAGGGATTCGCCAAGTGAGTGTTACGGACATCACCTATGCTGAGGATTTGGGCTTTGTGGTGAAGTTGTTGGCGATCGCACAACGAGATGAACACACCCACGGCTCCCTACAGGTGCGCGTCGGCCCCACCTTTGTTCCCAGAGATCACCCCCTCGCCAGTGTGAACGGGGTTTATAATGCCATCTTGGTGGAAGGAGAACCCCTCGGACAAGTGATGTTTTTCGGCCCCGGTGCAGGGAAAGGCGCAACAGCCAGCGCCGTTGTCTCGGATTTACTCAATTTATTTAGTTTGTTGGCAAGTAGCCAGAAAAATCCTCTTCTCGGTTGCTCTCATCAACACTACTGCACTATCACCCCCATTTCTGAACTCGAAACCCGTTTTTATGTCCGTTTCCTCTGTGGAGATCGTCCGGGAGTGATTGGTCATCTCGGAACCTGTTTTGGCAATCATGGCGTGAGTTTAGAATCTATTGTACAAATCGGGTTTCAAGACCATCTCGCGGAAGTAGTGGTTGTGACTCATGATGTGCAAGAAAAGAATTTCCGTCAAGCTTTAGAGGAAATTCAAGGAGAATCGGTACGGGATATTAATATTGCTAGTATTCTCCGGGTTTTATAGGGGGGCTAAATATCATGTTAACTTGTAAAACTCTGCTCGATAAACACACAGAACTCTGGCAAAAAGCCACCATTCACCCCTTTTTAGGTCAGTGTAAACTCGGCACAATCCAACCGATTCAATTTAATACTTGGCTGGTGCAAGACTATCTCTTTGTTGTTGAGTTTACCCGTCTAGTGGGTCGCATTTTGAACGCGGCTCCTGTGGAACATTTCGATAGTATTTTAGGGGGGTTAAATGCCCTTAAAGATGAATTAAACTGGTTTCGAGATAAAGCTACCCAACGGGATCTAAATTTGTCGACCATAAAACAAGCGACTTGTCAAGAGTATTGTGACTTTTTGTTGGAAATTACCGAGATGTCCTATCCGGTGCAAGCCGTGGGATTGTGGGCGATTGAGTTAGCCTATAATCAGGGTTGGCAACTTCCGGGTCCCATGCCAGAACCCTATGCAGAATTTGCGAATCGCTGGGGAAATGTGGCATTTACGGAATATGTCAGCATCTTAGAACAACAAGCTGATGCAGTCCTAGAAACAGCTTCCGAAACGGTCGAACAACAGGCAGAATCGGTCTTTGTCAGAATTGCTCAACTGGAGAATGCCTTTTGGCAAATGGCCTTTACTGGCGGTCAATAAACCCGCTAGAATGACTTACCCCCCATTCTCTTGAGAACAAACTCCGTCTAGAGGTGATGCGCGAATGGTTCTCACTGGATGG
Source organism: Spirulina subsalsa PCC 9445 (assembly GCF_000314005.1). Lineage (NCBI taxonomy): Bacteria > Bacillati > Cyanobacteriota > Cyanophyceae > Spirulinales > Spirulinaceae > Spirulina > Spirulina subsalsa. The sequence goes on along the minus strand of NZ_JH980292.1, from coordinate 1,028,368 downwards.
GTTTGTCCTTTCTATGAGTTGACCTAAAGCCGATGCTAGAACATATTGTGTTGTTTAAATGGAAACCCGAAGCGACTCCTGAAGCGATCGCCTCCATTCTAGATGATTTTAACCATATGCCGGGGAATATCCCGGAAGTGGTGAGCGTCTCTTGTGGGGAAAACCTCACCAACCGTTCTCAAGGGTTTACTCATGGTTTAGTGGTGCGTCTCAATGTTTTGGAAGAATTGGAACGCTATCAACAGCATCCCTTTCACCAAAAAATTGTTCAAGAGAAGATTAAGCCGATTTTAGCGGATATTTTGGCGGTAGATTACCAGTTTTGAGCCAAGGAACGGGAGATAATCTGAGAATCCGTAACAAACAGTTACAATAAAAAAAGGGGTTTAGTCCCCGAATGAGAGTACAAAGCGTACACTGGAATTAGACGGATGTCTGGATCACAACCACCGGAGAATGACCTGCTCAAACAGATACTAGAACCCTTACTGGAGGATTTCCAGGACTGGTTTGGGCGATCGCAAACCTTGTTAGAATCTCAGAAAATACCATTTTTGACAGACCAAGAACAAAACCAGCTTCTCTTGCGGCTACAAACCGCTAAAAAGGAAGTCAGTGCCGCTCAATTGCTCTGTCAAACCATGAACCATCGTGTAGGTATTGAGATGACCACCCTTATCCCTTGGCATCGTTTAGTCACGGAATGCTGGCAAATCTCCCGACGTTGGCGCGCTTGGCAAGCTGATCTGGGGAATAATAACACAACTTTTTCTTAAATCGTTCTTGAATTGTGTTTTTTCATCACTAGCTTATGATCATTGATCAGAACAACCGATGAGTTTCTGCTTGATTCCCCAGTTCCACTGCTGTTAATGCCCTATTTTTAAATTGTTCAGCCAGTTTAAAAGTCTTTTAACAAACAGACCTCGCCTTTAGCTGGGTGGGGTAGTTCACACAATCAACCACTGTGAGATCAAAATAATTAAGGGGGTTTCCTGATTATGTTACATATCCTTTACATTTTGGCTTTTACGGTCATTGCCTTTTTGGCCATTAGTAATCTCATTCGCAGTTTAATTACGGTCAGTACAGAATCCACTCGTCGCAACAGTCCCCCCGGACGAACTCCAACTAATCGCACTCCCCAACGGGTATCCCACCCGGAGTTATTAGATGAAAATGGTCAACTGACCGATGAACCCCTCTTAATTATGCGCTCCGTTAATGTGGAAGATGCTAGAGAACAACTAGATGCCATTTATAACGCTTCCCCCGGCACTCCACGGGACACACCCGAGGAGCAAAACTAATCTTGACCAGTTAAGACCCAAAGTTAGGGGTTGAGGGAATAGGGAGTAGGGAATCGGGAATCGGTGTAGGGGCGCAATGCTTGCGCCCTAGAGAGTCGGGAGGAGGGGGAGAGAGGGAGACAAGGAATTAAGACTTATTACTTATTACCTCCCCCTTCCCGTTCCCCGTTCCCTAAAATAAAAGAGTTTTAGCTATTCACTATTCCCCTGCTCCCCACACACCTGGGGATGGGCAATTCCTAGGCATTTGGCACAAAATAAGAACCCCCTCCGACCGAGATGGAGAGAGTTTGATTGAGCCAATTAACTCAAGGTCGAAGGAAAAAAGCCGGGAGAACCTCTAACCGCTTAGGCTTCTTCTTTGGGATTCACCGCCAAGTACAACAGCTACTTGAGGGCTGATCTGATGGGGAAAACCCCCTAGGATTCAGCCTGTGACTAATCATTTGGTGACTAATCATTTGGTGATTAATGGTTAAGTTGCCATGGTACGAGGCGCACCTTCCAACGCTTCTTCTTCCTCTTCAAAAATGTCAAACACAGAATCCATCATGGTCACTTCAAAGACTAACTTCGCTTCTGGGTGAACATTACAAATCCTAAAACTACCCTTTACTTTATCCGCATCTCGCATGCCAGCCACCAGTGAAGTTAGGCCAGAGCTATCAATAAAGTTCACCTGGCTGAGATTAACGACAACATGGGGACTAAGCTTAGAAATACATTCTTGGAGTTTTAAACGAAACTGCCAAGCTGTCGTAATGTCTAAACGACCCGTCGGTGCTAGAACGATGACAGTGGTACCGTCTTTGGTTGTGTGGTTTTTTTGTTCGATATGAATCACTCGTCAATTAGCCTCAAGAACTCAAGTGGTAACTTCTGTTCAGCCAAGGCGGGCTTGAGCGGCTTTGGTCTGAGTCTCAATACTTAGGTTATACCTAGTGACTCTTCATACAGCTTACCATTTTTATTGACCTGTTCAACCCTTGCCACGAAGACGAGGAGGTGAAATCTTTAAACGGCTGATTTTTCTAGGGAGGGAGGAGTCCCCCAGAGGGTCACTTTAGAGTCTTCCGGGGGGAGAAGCTGGGGGATTAATGAGTAGACCAGTTCACCCAATCCTGTGCTTTGAGGAAGGTTTGATATAACTGGGCTTCGGGGGTATTGGGTTCGGGTTGATAGCCGTATTCCCAGCGCACAAGAGGGGGAAGAGACATCAAAATTGACTCGGTGCGACCATTGGTTTGGAGTCCGAAGATCGTGCCACGATCGTAGACCAGATTAAACTCTACATAACGCCCGCGACGATAGAGTTGAAAATTCCGCTCGCGATCGCCATATTCTGTATTTCGTCGTTTTTCGGCAATGGGAACATAGGCCGGGAGGAACGCCTTGCCACAATCTTCTACAAAACGAAATAAAGCCTCCCAATCGCGGGATTCAATGGCTCCCACTTCGCGACTGTATTGGGCGGCCTCTCCTTGGTCATCGGGGCCGCGATAGAGTTCTCCTTGACCATCTTGATAATCAAAGAAAATCCCCCCAATGCCTCGGGTTTCTTGACGGTGTTTGAGATAGAAATATTCATCACACCAGCGTTTAAACACCGGATAATATTCCCCATGATGGCGATCGCACGTTTCCTTCAGCGTCCGATGAAAATGTTGGGCATCTTCGGCAAACGGATAATAGGGCGTTAAATCCGCCCCACCGCCAAACCACCACACCGGACCCGCCTCAAAATAACGATAATTCAAGTGAACCGTGGGGATGTAGGGATTGCGGGGATGGAGAACCATTGAAGTTCCCGTCGCATAGAACCCATGACCTGCTGCTTCCGGGCGTTGTTTCAGAATGGACGGAGGCAATTGATGGCCCCACACCTCAGAGAAATTCACCCCTCCCTGTTCAAAAACCCCCCCTTCTCGAATCACACGCGATCGCCCACCCCCACCTTCTTCTCGCTCCCAAGAATCCTCGTCAAACTTATTTTGACCATCTAACGCTTCAAGACCTTGACAAATTTCATCTTGTATGCGCTTCATAAAAGCACTGACTCGTTCACGAGAATCAGCAGGCGGAGCCGCTTGCTGTGGAGTTGGGATGTTTGGTGAAGCAACAGTCATAAAACTTTGAAAAATCAACGATTAAACCTTTGGATACTGATTCTCCCATACTCCGTTTCCCCTCCCGCCCCTCGCTTATCAATTTGAAATATAGCAATTTCCCTACTGGCGAGGTATAGAGTCTCTAGTTTGAGGGAACAGGGAACGGGGAACAGGGAACAGAGCGTCTAACAAAGGTCTACCTCATGAGTCGCGAAAACGCTATATCAGCTTTCATCCGGATGTTTCTTGTTCCCGATTCGTATAAAGTCTTAACCAGAGTCCCTAAAATTTCTCCCCCCCGGAAATGGCATCAGATGCTATACCTTAGTAAGGAAACACTCAGATCATTTCCACCTATAGCCGTTCAATGCCTACAAATCCAGAACCCCTAGCCCTTTCTTAAGTGGTGTTCGTTCCTTTAACTGGTTATGCTCAATAAAACCCAAAATAAATTTCTACACTGGAAACTGTTGCTCCGAGGATGGCAGCAAATTGACTGGATTCTCATGGGATTAGTCATTCTTTTAACCTTCCTCGGTGGAGTGAGTATCCGTTCGGCTGCACTGACCTCCAGCCGAGACACCGATTGGTGGCAACATTGGTTAATCGGGCTAATTGGTTTAGTGATCGCCTTTGGTATTGCTCGTTGGCAATATAAAACCTTTCTCCACTGGCACTGGGTAATTTACGCCCTTAGTAACATCACATTAGTTATTGTGATTTTAATTGGTGTAGAAGCCAACGGCGCTCAACGTTCGATCAACATCCTAAACTTCAACATTATCCCCTCAGAATTTGCCAAAGTTGCTCTAATTATTACCCAAGCGGCCATTCTACAAAACCGCTCTAGTTCTAAATTGACCCTTCTACTCCAAGCCTTGGGTGTCACCGTTATTCCTTGGGCCTTAGTCGTTTTGCAGCCCGACCTGGGAACCTCCCTTGTGTTTGGCGTAATTACCCTCAGTATGTTGTATTGGGCGAACGTGAACCCCGGATGGTTAATCTTAATGGGATCCCCCATGATTGCCGCCCTTCTCTATAATCTCTATCTTCCCAGTTGGTTTATCTGGGTCGGTCTGATGAGTTTACTGGCTTGGTTTACCATCCCTTGGCGCGTAGTCGGAACATTTTTTGCGGTTCTCGCCAACGTTACAGCCGGGGGGATTGGCGGATTTATGTGGGGACTCCTCAAAGACTACCAAAAAGACCGCTTAACCCTCTTCCTACAGCCCGAAAAAGACCCATTAGGGGGAGGCTACCACCTCATTCAATCCCGCATTGCTATCGGTTCAGGTTCCATGTGGGGGAGAGGCTTACATCAAGGGACCCAAACCCAATTAAACTTTATTCCTGAACAACACACCGACTTTATCTTTTCCGTCATCGGGGAAGAATTGGGCTTTGTGGGTAGTGCCTTAGTGCTAATTGCCTTTTGGTGGTTGTGTCTGCGTTTAATTTTAATTGCCCAAAATTCCAAAGAGGATTTTGGCTCCTTGCTTGCCATTGGAGTTCTGTCCATGATTGCTTTTCAAGTGCTAATTAATGTCGGCATGACCATTGGACTAGCTCCAGTTACGGGTCTTCCTCTCCCCTTCCTCAGTTATGGCCGTTCAGCACTCCTAGCGAACTTTATCGCCTTGGGATTAGTCGAGGCCGTCAATAATCATCAACCCCGTTGGCATTTTAGGGATTAACGTCCCCCAAAACAGGGGATTCTCCTTGTGAAGGTTTTTGAGAATCCCCCCCAACTCGACACGAAGTCCCGTACAATAGAAAACTTGCCTGATCGTTGCTGGGGGAAGGGTGTTATGATTCTTCACTTTTCATTTAAACTGCTGGTCAGTCGCGGGAAAATTTTCTGTCGCTTTTCCCTCAATAAGCAGTATCGCGTTCTTTGCCATGCTTCAGTCGATACCTTATGGCAAAAAATTATTAACTTGGCGGATGTCTCTTGGCATCCCATTATTAATCAAACCAATGTCCCCAATGGGTTAGTTCCCAAACCGGGGTTAATTTATCAGGTGGTGACGCGCTTTACACCGATTCCCATTCGGATTTTTGTCGAACAAGTTTGTCCTCGGGAATTGCTCAGTGTAAGGTTTCTAGCGATTCCGGGCATTGAAAACCGGGTGACTTATCGGGTGGAATCTACGGTCTGCGGGACTTATGTCTCCTATTCTGTCACCCTGCGCGGTTGGTTATCCCCCTTTCTCTGGTGGGTCATTCGTCCCTATGTGGCGCGAGTAGCCGCTAATTTAGCTCATGCGGCAGAGAGAGTCGCGGCCTGAGTTCCGCTAAGATGAAGCCAGAGAACACATGATTAGATCACAATAAAAATGCTTGATAGGGATTCCGTCTTAGAGGTGTTGCGTCCGGTTCAAGACCCTGAACTGCAAAAAAGTCTGGTCGAACTCAACATGATTCGCAATGTGGAAATTGAGGGGTCAACGGTACGTTTTACTCTGGTATTAACTACGCCTGCTTGTCCGTTGCGGGAGTTTATTGTGGAAGATTGTCAGAAGGCGGTTAAGCAATTGTCCGGGGTGGAAACCGTAGAGGTGGACGTGACGGCCGAAACCCCTCAGCAGAAATCCCTCCCAGACCGTCAGGGAGTCGATGGGGTGAAAAATATTATCGCCGTGTCCAGTGGAAAAGGTGGTGTGGGGAAAAGTACCGTTGCGGTGAATTTGGCGGTGTCTTTGGCTCAAGCGGGGGCGAAAGTGGGGTTATTGGATGCGGATATTTATGGCCCCAATGCGCCGACTATGTTGGGGTTGACGGCGGCCGAGGTACAGGTACAGAAGGATGGCCAAGGTCAGGATATTCTCGAACCTGCCTTTAATCACGGGATTAAGATGGTGTCGATGGGGTTTTTGATTAACCCGGATCAACCTGTGATTTGGCGGGGGCCGATGTTAAATGGCATTATTCGCCAGTTTCTCTATCAGGTGAATTGGGGGGCGTTGGATTATTTGGTGATTGACTTACCGCCGGGGACGGGGGATGCTCAGTTAACCTTGGCGCAAGCGGTGCCGATGTCTGGGGCGGTGATTGTGACGACTCCTCAAACGGTGTCGTTGTTGGATGCCCGACGAGGCCTGAAAATGTTTGAGCAGTTGGGGGTGAAGGTGTTGGGGATTGTGGAGAATATGAGTTATTTTATCCCGCCGGATTTGCCTGACCGCCGTTATGATATTTTCGGCTCTGGGGGCGGGGAGAAAACGGCGCAGGAGTTACAAGTTCCTTTATTGGGTTGTGTGCCGTTAGAAGTCCCGGTGCGGGAAGGGGGCGATCGCGGAATTCCCATTGTAGTAGCCCAACCGGATTCGGCATCGGCTCAGGCCTTGCGTGCGATCGCCCAACAAGTCGCCGCCAAGGTATCCATCGCCGCCCTCACCTAAGCCAACCGGATCCCCTCAATTCCCCATCGTTCAATGGATGGAAAGAGCGTTAAATGAGATATAACAAAGGAAGGCGAAAGGAAATTAACCTTGGCATTCAAGGGGGAATCCTTTCCCTTTTTTCTTGTTCTTGGATGGTTTTCCTTCATGTTGCAACGCCCATTTAGCCAAAATTTGGCTTGGAAAGTTTGGATTGCTCGCTGGCAAAATCTGGATCTGACCCTCATCGGGTTAATTATTGCCCTAACGGTTTTAGGAGGGTTAATGATTCGCTCCACCGAATTAAATGAGGGCTTAACCGATTGGTGGCAGCATTGGATTATCGGCGGTTTAGGCTTAGTCCTTGCCCTAGTTATTGCCCGTTGGCGCTATGAGTTCCTCCTTCAGTGGCATTGGGTGATCTACGTTTTAACCAATATTTCCCTCTTGTTGGTCATTTTCATTGGGGTAGAAGCCAATGGGGCGCAAAGTTGGGTCAATATTGGTACCTTTAACGTCCAACCTTCAGAATTTGCCAAAGTAGGATTAATTATCACCCAAGCCGCCCTACTCCACCATCGACCCGCCTCAACCATTACAGCCGTGTTTCGCGCTTTAGCCGTTACAGCCTTGCCGTGGGGGTTAATTCTCCTGCAACCGGACTTAGGAACATCCCTCGTATTTGGAGCCATTACCCTAGGAATGTTGTACTGGGCGAATGCTAACCCCGGCTGGTTGATTTTACTCCTCTCGCCCCTCGTGGCGGCTATTGTCTACAATGTCTATCTCCCCAGTTGGTTTCTCTGGGTCGGGCTAATGAGTCTGATAGCTTGGTTTACCCTGCCTTGGCGCGTGATTGGGACATTTGTTGCCGTGTTTATCAATGTCGTGGCTGGGGGGGCCGGGGGATTTTTGTGGGGACTGCTCAAACCTTACCAAAAAGACCGTCTCACCCTCTTTTTACACCCGGAAAAAGACCCCCTAGGGGGAGGATATCACCTGATTCAATCCCGGATTGCCGTAGGGGCTGGGGAAGTGTGGGGAACGGGTTTAAATGAGGGTAGCCAAACCCAGTTAAATTTTATCCCCGAACAACATACAGACTTTATTTTTTCGGCGATTGGCGAAGAATTGGGCTTTGTGGGAGCCATGTTGGTTTTGCTGGCCTTTTGGCTCATTTGCCTCCGCTTGCTGATTATTGCCCAAAACTCAACGGAGGATTTTGGTTCTCTCTTAGCCGTGGGGGTGTTATCAATGATTGCATTTCAGGTCTTTGTCAATATCAGCATGACCGTTGGATTAGCCCCTATTACCGGGATTCCCTTACCTTGGCTAAGTTACGGCCGTTCTGCTCTCCTGACCAATTTTATCGCCTTGGGCTTAGTCGAATCGGTGGCTACCCATCGACCTCGCCGCCATTTTCGCACCTAGCGCTTGATACCCTACGGGATGAGAGGCGAACATGATAAAATCGACGGATCTCGACCTAAAGCTATAAACACTCAGCCTAAAAAAAAGATGATTTTGCCCGGAACAACGGTTCGCGTTACGAATGTTGATGATACCTACTATCGTTTTGAGGGACTGGTTCAGCGTGTCAGTGATGGCAAGGCGGCTGTGTTATTTGAAGGGGGAAACTGGGACAAATTAGTAACATTTCGCCTTTCGGAGTTAGAATCAGTCAACCTGAAAGCGGGTAAGTAATGGTAGGAGTTTTAGCGGTGGTCAGCCGCTAAAGTCTTGGGTGTGAGGAAGGCGGAGGAAGAGGGAAGGGCATTTAAGACCCCCATCCCTCTTTCTCGCATTTTCCCCCATTTCACCGGGCAACATAATCACTCCCATCCGGCATCGTCGCCCCTTGCCATTCTACCCAAGTCAGCACCGCACTACTTAACTCCGCCCGCACCAGGTTGGCTTGACGGAAATTCGCCCCGGTGAAGTCTGTCCGCGCACAATAGGCCTCAATGAGGGATGCTTCTTCTAAGTTGGCATTTTTCAGGCTTGCCCGACTTAAATCCGCTCGATTTAACCGCGCTTTGCTCAAATTGGCTCGGTTTAAATTCGCTTTACTCAAACGAGCATCCGGCAATACAGCCCCCTCTAAAGACACTTCGGTTAAATCCGCATCCATTAACCAAACTCGTTCTAATTTGGCTTGGGTTAAAATGGCTCCGGCTAAATTGGCTCCGGTTAAATTGGCATCGGTTAAATAAGCTCCGGTTAAATCGGCTCCGGTTAAGTCGGCCTCGGTTAAGTTCGCATCCCGGAAATTGACCTCGCGTAAATTCGCCCCGCTTAGGTTAACTTTGGGCAATTCTGCCCCTTTTAAATCAGACCCTTGTAAATCGACTTGACAGAGAATAGCCCCCACTAATTGAGCGGTATAAATGCGCTTTTCTTCCCGTAAATTTGCCCCCCGTAAACAAGCTCCGGTAAGATTCGCCCCGCTTAATTTTGCTCCGCGTAAATCTGCATTGATTAAGTTAGCATCAAGCAGGGTGGCTAAGGTTAAATCGGCACTGCGTAAGTCGGCTTCTTGTAGTGTTGCACCATGTAAATCGGCGGAATGAAGATTCGCCCCGGTTAAGGAGGCTTGATTGAGATTGGCCCCGCTTAGTTTGGCTCCTTGTAAGTTGCTTTTATTGAGCTTGGCACGACTGAGATAGGAAAAGACTAAAATAGTGCCATGTAAGTCTGCTTGGCGTAAGTCAATGCCAATTAAGTCTGCATTGAATAAGTTTGCACCACTGACGGATACTCCTGTAAATTGAGTTTGTCCAGCTTCATAACGAGCAATCAACTCTTGAGCATTCATAAAATTTAGGTGAAGCAGTAGATAGATTAGGGGGTGAACACATTAGGAATAATAGGGTTTTATGGCTTGTAAAATGGCTTCTGCGACTTGTGCATTTTCTTCAGGATAGTCGAGATGGCTGAGGGTTGTATAGAGTTGGTTGGCGAGTTCGGAATATTCGGAGTATTGATTATACAGTTGAAAGAGGAGGTAATTGAGGGTTTGCGATCGCAAATTTGACCAGTCTGCACTACTTCCATCAAATGTCGGGTGTAAGACCGAGTAAACTAAAATTTTGGCTCGCAAGGGGTTCGCGTACTTCATCACCTCCAGACGGACTTTAAAAGGGTCATAGGTGGAACTTTTGGGCGGGGATGCAGGGGTTCGGATAGCGTCTTGGATAGCGGAGGGTTCAATTAAACCCGTTTCTTCTAGGGGGGGTTGGGCTAGGGGGGGGTCAGCCCAAAGGTCTGAGGCTAAACTATCATCGGGTACTGAACCATGATTGAGGGGGCCGGTTACTTCTTCTGTGTCATTGACGGGGGGAGGAGGAGCGGATGAAGGTAACGGTGGGGAAACAACACGCAAAACGGTTTTTTCTTCGGCTGTTGATTGAGGGTATAAAAGACCCATTTGAGAGAGTAGGACGTTGCTGACTTTGGCGTAGGTTGCTTTACGATTTAAACTTTTAACAATCACTTGTAAGGTCAGACTTAAATCATCTAAGGTCGCATACTGTTCTCGTAGGCTTAACAGTTCTTCGGCTAAGTTAAAGCCCATTAAAACATGGGGACTATTTTCCCATTTGTTGTAACAAGCACAATACACTAACTTACGAAGACGTAGAACTTCTGGGTGCTGATCCAGTTGAGCCGCCACTTTACTCACGGACATTTGATAGGAGTTAATGGGCGTAAATTCTGTGACTTCTGAGGGTGGGAGAAACTCGGTTGATTCGGCAATGACTTCGTAGAGTTTTTCGAGTTCGGCAATAATAAAATTGGCAACTTTGGTATATTCGCCCTTGCGGTTTAAATGATTAACTATATAGAATAGGGATTCCGTACATTGATCAAGGGTTAAATTATTCGTGTAAAACTCTTGGACTAAACGGGCTAAGTCAAGCTGTTCTAAAACCTTGCGATCGCCTTCCCAGCGTTGATGACAGGCACAAAACAACAGTTTGCGAATGCGCAAGGCATTCTCATGCTGATCTAGCGTGCGAGCAATTGCATCAATAAACAAGGAGATGGACATTGGGTAGAGCGCTTGAAGATAAAGAGGCTCTCTCTTGCTACTCTGAGAGTTAGACTAGGACTCCTCAGCACAAAACGTCACCTCTACTGTAGATTGACCTCAGTATATCAGGGAATAGGGAATAGGGAATAGGGGGAGCAGGGGAGCAGGGGAATAGTGGCTAGTGAATAGCCAAAACTCTTTTATTTTAGGGAACAGGGAACAGGGGGGGAGAGTTCCCGGACTCCCGACTCCCGATTCCCGATGTCCAACTAGCCCATGAATGCTCCCCTACCTGTATTCCGCGAGGTGGGGGAGTGCGTCGCTATTTTTGTTCAACTGAATTGATTGGCAGAACGGAAGAGGAGTAATCCCCCTACTACAATCCCAAACATATTGGCTAGCCAAGCGGCAACAAAGGGCGAGAAAATGCCCACTAAACCCATCGCTCCGGTGACGAAAAAGAGCAGATAATAGGCGAACACTACCACCACACTAATCCCGAAACTGGTAGCGCGACTGGTTTGTTGGGGTTGATTGCCTAAAGCTGCCCCGAGCAGAGCGAACACAATACAGACAAAGGGAAAGGCATATTTTTGTTGAATGCGAACCTTGAGTTTCCGAAGTTCCGCTTCATCTCCACTCAATTTAAGGATTTGTAAGCGTTCTTGGGCTTGAGCAATATTCATTTCTTGGTTTCCTCTCGCCCGTTGCGCTAAGTCAAGGGGAGTGCGGGGTAGCTGTAACATTTGCCGATCAAATCGCAGAATATTACGGAAAGAACCATCGGAAGAAATAAGATAAATCACCCCATCGACAAAATCCCATTTGTTCTCTCGGAAGTTCCAAGAAGCTGATTCCGAGGTAACAATTTGACTTACCCCGTCTTGAGTACGGTCTAATACGGTGAGGCGTTTCATGTTTTTGCCGTCGAATTGTTCGGCATAAAACAAACGGCTGAGAATGGGACGACTCCGGCCATTTTCGTCTTGAATTTGGGTATATTCGGGATAAAAAATATTGTTTTCTTGGAATTTTGGCTGTTCTTGGTTTAAGGCTCGTTCTAAGGTCAGGGCGGCTTGATAGTTGGCGGCCGGAACGACTAACTCGTTAAACAGGAAGGTTAATCCTGTGACGACAATACTCATAATCAGGGTGGGGACGACCAAGCGATAGGTACTAATGCCGACACTGCGCAGAGCAATCAGTTCACTATCTCCCGACAGACGACTATAGGTCATCAGGGTGGTGAGGAGGAGGGAGACAGGGAGGGCATAGGCGGCAAATTCGGGGACTTTGAGTAGTAAAACTTTAATGGCAACGTCTAGGAGTAGACCATATTCGGTAACTTGACGGACTAAATCAAAGACGGTGCCGACGGCTACCCCAAGGGAGGAAAATAGACCCACGCCAAAGAGGAAAGGGGGTACGAGTTCGCCAATTAGATAACGGTCTAATAAGGAGAGGCGGAGGAATCGGGAGATAAATAGATTAACGTGAGCGATGGTCATGAGTGGGAACTGTGAGAGCAGTGAAGAAAGAGGCTTAAGTGACATACTGCCACACTAATCTGACGGTGTAGTGTGGGGCTTCTCGGTTTTACCCCTAAATTTGGAAGTTATCTCCTAGATAGTATTGCCTAACCAAAGTGTTAGCATACAGTTCTTTGTCATTTCCCGAGGCGAGAATTTCCCCATCGTGGAGGATGTAGGCGCGATCGGTAATTTCGAGGGTTTCTCTAACGTTGTGGTCGGTGATTAGGATGCCCATATTGCGATCGCGCAGTTGAGCCACAATCGCCTGGATTTCTGTCACCGCAATGGGATCCACCCCAGCAAAAGGTTCATCTAACAGCAAAAACTGGGGGCCGTCTTTCCCGGAAGCCAAAGCGCGGGCAATTTCTGTCCGTCTTCGTTCCCCCCCTGAAACAAACCGCCCCAGGGTTTTAGCCACTTTTTCGAGACGAAATTCACTCAACAGTTGCCAGAGGCGTTGTTCCCGTTGGCGATGGGTCATGTTATTCTGCTCCAACACCAGACGGATATTATCGCTTACGGTGAGGTTACGGAAAATACTCGCTTGTTGGGTGAGGTAGCCTAAGCCTAAGTGCGATCGCTGGTTAATCGTCAACTTAGTGACTTCATGACCATTTAGCCACACACTCCCCAGATTAGGCTTAACTAATCCCGTCGCAATATAAAAGGTGGTGGTTTTTCCCGCCCCATTGGGGCCTAATAACCCCACAATTTCCCCACGGGACACCTTAAGGCTCACCCGATTAACAATCGTGCGTTTCCCGTAAGATTTTTGGATATCCTGCAAAACAATAGTCATGGCAAGGGAATAGAGAATAGGGGATAGGGAATAGGGAATAGGGAATAATTATCAATTCCCCCACACCCTACACCTCATCTCCTACTGATTACTGATGACTGGCTCACTATAGGCCTCTTTAAAGGCGGGTTTAGGATTAAAGGGAGTGGGGGGGGCGGCGTTGGCAGTGGGGCGCGGTGCTTCGGGGTCTGAGATAATATAAACCGATTCCACTTGACGATTCGCTTGGGGCGTAGCGATAAAACGCCCTTCTTCAATCAAATAGGTAATCGTTTCCCCCCGTACAGTGTTCCCCTCTTGAACAACAAACACATTTCCCGTTAAAACAATCCGCCCCTCTTGGCTGAAATACTGCGCTTGAGCGGAAGTGGCTTTAATATCCCGGGCTGGGTAAAAAATCTGAACATTGCCCCGCGCTGTTACGACTCCTGTAACTTGGTTGGCTTCTTGAATATCAGAAAGTACCGTAATCGCTCGGCCATCTTCAACTTGAGCGCGAGCATTCGGGGCGGGAACTGTGACTCCTAACCCAGTGGCGAGGCCTGAGAGCAGGAGCAAAACCCCCCAACGGCGGGAGAAATCGGCTAACCCAAATTGCTGAACCATAAAACCTTGTGATTTGCGAACTGGTGAGTTGAGAGTGTTTTCCCTGACGATAACAAATCGGATCAAGTTTCCGTACCCCACTGCCTTCTTTTTCAAGGGGAATCTGCATGAACCGGATAAATTTTCGGGTAAGGGGTAGTTTGAACCCATTGAGGAATGGCTTCAGGGGTGATCTGTTGGACTTGAGACAATAAATCAAGACTGTCTGCTAACAGTTGACTCACGTTCACCCCCTCATAATCAGGTTGGTAGGAACGCAATCGCCTTGTTCCTTCTCCCAATAGGGTGACGGTACCCCGCCAATTATGATTACTGAGATGATAACAAGCGACGGCTATTTGTAGTATGCCTTGATAAAAATTCCGCTCTCCTTCGGTGGCTTCCATCCAAATGGCTTCTAGGGTGTCGTGGCAGGCGTAAAAGTCTTGTTGATTGAATTGCTGAATACCTTGGTCAAGGGGAGACGATGACATGAGCTTAATAACATGAGATGATCAAAAATTCCCCCCCGTCTTATCCCCCCTTCCAAAGGGGGCTAGGGGGGATAAATCCATTGAATAGGAGGCTAGGGGGAATTCTCTAGCCAACCTGAACAGCTTAGGACGCTAAACTTTCGCGAACTTTGATAATTTCTTCCATGGCAATCTCTTGTTGATCTCCAGCAAATTCGTTATCTGGTGTGATAAACAGCATACAGTGGCACTCTTTGCGTTCCCGCATCGGTACACAGGGACAGTTCCAATAAGCGGCTTTCACTTCAGCTTCTTTGTCTTCATAATGGCGACAAGGACAGAGAGGGGCGCCTAATTCTTGTTTGTGTTTGGCTAATCCTTCAATAACTACGGCTGTGACGGAGGGTTCAGAGCAAAAGTAAGTATCAGTTCTTTTCGCATAGGTTTCCGCAAAACTTTTCATCGCGTCTAATACTTTGTCGTCTTGCGTTTTGTCAGTATTGGCAGAGCTCATATATCTTATACGTTAGTTCTTAAGGGACAACACGTTGAGCATTTTAACGCAAGGCGACCCTAGAATTGTATCCGTACTTTGGCTTAGATGGGGGAAAAGAGGTGAAACGTTGGGGATGGGAGAGTTTTTTGTCGTTGTTTTTAAGCGCAAATTGTCCCTTGTGCGATCGCAGGGCGGAGATATGTCTCTGTTCAAGTTGCCAGCGTCAACTACAACGCTGTCAACTCCCCTCCTCTCAGGGGGTGTGGGAGCAGGACATCAAGGGGTTTGCTTGGGGAGCGTATCAAGGGGCGCTGAAACGGGCGATCGCGGCCTTAAAATATAATAATCACCCCCAACTGGCTGAACCCTTGGGACAGTGGATGGGGGAAGCTTGGCTCAAAACCCCTCCTTTCCCCACTCCTGCTCAATATGTAGTTGTTCCCATCCCCCTCCACCCACAACGTCAACAACAACGGGGATTTAATCAAGCGGAACTCTTAGCGCGGAGTTTTTGCCGATTTACAGGTTTGCGGTTACAATCACAGGGTTTAAAGCGCGATCGCGAAACCCAAGCCATGTACAGCTTAAATCCCCAAGAACGGGCAGAAAACCTAAAAAATGCCTTTTGTCTAGGCAACCCCTTCCAGAAGCGTCTTCCTCCCTCTCCTGTCCTCCTTCTAGATGACATTTACACCACAGGGGCAACCATTCGTTCAGCAACTCAAGTCTTAATCCAAGCGGGAATCCCCGTGGCAGGAGTGGTTACTTTAGCTAAAACCTCTTTTAATCATGAACCCGCTAAAAACTCGTATCACTAACTTTTATAACAATTCCGTTGTTCGCTGGTGGATTATTGGGCTATTTTTTACCGGGATTAATTTCCCCGTTTTATACGTCTTAGTCGAGTTACTCCACCTACCCGAAATTTGGGCAACCTTACTCGCCGCAGAAATTTCCACATTATTACGTTTTCCCCTGAATGATCGTTGGGTTTTTGGCTACCGTTACCCCACCCTAAAACGCCTGTGGCAATATCATGTCAGCACCCTAAGCGGTTTTATCATTTGGTGGGGAGGAACCGTTATTTTTATTGAATTTTTCAATATTCATTACATGATTTCCGCTCTACTAGCAACCTGTATTTCGGTGGGGTGGAATATGGCGACAAATTTCCTCTGGGTTTGGAAGAAAAAATCATCAGGAGAATAATAACTGGGAATAGGGAATAGGGGATAGCAAAAACTCTTACCTTTTGCCTCTTCCCGACTCCTGAAAATCTCCCTTTTGCACATCACTTTAATTGCTAGAAACCCATGCATACCCCTCAAGAAAACCCACCCCATCTTACCCCCGAAGAATACTTTCTTTGGCAAGAAAAACAACTAGAAAAGCACGAACTAATCAACGGTCAAACCTACGCCATGAGTGGCGGCAGCGTCAATCATAGTCGCATCGCAGTCCGCTTGACCCGTATGATTGACACCCACTTAGACGGTAGCCATTGCATCACAGGTAACTCTGACCTGCGGATTAACATTTTGGGGACAAATAACTACACCTACCCTGATGTTAGCGTCACCTGCGACGAGCGCGACCAAACCACCAGCCAATACATTACTTATCCTTGCCTCATTATAGAAGTTCTTTCTACTAGCACAGAAGCCTATGATAGAGGCAACAAATTCCGGCTGTATCGCCAGAATCCCCTGTTGATTGACTATTTATTGGTGAGTTCTACCCACATCGCCATTGACTTATATCACAAAAACGAGGCGGGGGACTGGTTGATTTTCAACTATCAAGGCGGGGATAGAATTAAACTCCAAAGCATTGACTTGAGCTTCCCCATTGAACAAATTTATCGCGGTCTTAATCTGCTTGAAAATGAACAAATTTAAACAATGATGAGTAGACAATTCTCAATCTTCAATGGTTAAATAGGGCTTGCTGAATAACTGGAAAACAGGGAACGGGGAACAGGGAACGGGGAACAGGGGAAATTCAGGTTTTTGCCCTCAAGTCTATTTAAGTTGGTATAAACGGCTAAAAGCCCTATTAACAGTGCTTAGGGGGATATATTGCTACGCAACGCTTTGCTACGCAACGCTTCGCGAACGCGTTCGCGAAGCGTCACGAAGTGAACGCGGAGCGTCACGAAGTGAACAGCAGACCCTAATTATGACCTATTCGCCATGAACTAAAAACCAGATGAAACCAGCACTCAAGTTTTTTCTCTTCCTGCTGATTGGTCTATTCATTGCTTGTGGAACCTCTTCCCCCTCACCAGACAGGATCACCCTTACCGTCTCAGCCGCCGCCAATTTAAACGAAGTTTTCCCTCAAATCAGTGAACGTTGGCAAGAAGAAACCGGACATTCCATTGCCTTTAACTTTGGTTCCACCGGACAACTGGTTCAACAAATAGAACGAGGCGCCCCAGTGGATTTATTCGCCGCCGCTAATCGTCAAGCCATCGAAGATTTAGACCAGAAAGGGTTAATTGCATCAGACACCAAAGCATTGTATGCCATAGGGCGAATTATCCTTTGGCAGCGTCCAGAGAGCGCGGTAGAGATACAAACCCTTGAAGACCTATTAAAACCAGAAATACAGCGCATTGCCATAGCTAACCCAGATCATGCGCCCTATGGTGTAGCTGCACGGGAAGCCTTACAAACTGTAGGACTGTGGGAGATCCTTCAGCCTAAGCTGATTTATGGGGAAAATATCCGTCAAGCCCAATATTATGCAGAAACGGGCAATGTAGATGTAGCGATTACAGCCCTTTCCCTTAGTATTGGCAAATCCGGGCAATGGGTACTGATTCCTGCTGACCTCCACCAACCTCTAGAACAGATGTTAGCGGTGCCGAAAAACGCCCCGCACCCCCAAGCCGCGCAAGAGTTTGCTAATTTTATTAATGGAGAACAAGGGAGGGGTTTAATGGAGAAATATGGTTTTGTCTTGCCGGGGTGAGCCAAGGGGGACTTTCACGATCGTTTCTCGTCAAAAAATGTCTACATCAACCCCTCCCAACTCATGCCCTGCCTTCTTCTATAGGGTTACAAGTTTATGATTTGGCAAGCGTCCCTACTCTCCCTAAAAATCACGACTGTTGCTAGTCTTTTGATTTTAGCTTTGGGTTTAAGCTTAGGAATTATACTTGCTCGTAGCCGATTTCCGGGGCGAATTTTCCTCTCTACTTTGCTCAATATTCCCCTAGTTTTGCCGCCCAGTGTTGTGGGCTATGGATTACTATTAGCTCTAGGACGGGGTAGCTTTTTGAAAGAAGGATTAGGCTTAGATTGGGTCTTCACTTGGCAGGCGGGTGCGATCGCCTCGACGGTGGTCGCCCTGCCCCTCATGGTAGAATCCACTAGAGCCGCCATTGCTAACGTTAACCCAGAATTGGAAGAAGCCGCCCGCACCCTTGGTTCTTCTGAGTGGGATGTTCTCTGGCACATTACCCTACCCCTTGCCCATCGGGGTATATTAGCGGGTTTTGGTTTGAGCATTGCCCGCGCTTTTGGTGAATTTGGTGCAACGTTGATGGTTTGTGGTAACATTCCCGGTCGCACCCAAACCCTGCCTCTTGCCCTCTATGATGCCGTACAGATGCAGCGTTACGACTTAGCCAATACTATGGTCTTGATTATGACTACAATTGCTTTTGTTTTGGTCGGGTGGGTAAGATATTTAGAAAATTGGGGTAGAAATTAGGTATCAAAAACTGTCAGTCCCTAGCCGAATATCCGGTATCGTATCGGGGGGAGGCTTTTCCTCCATCGTGTTAATATCCCAGTCCTAGGGTTGGGGTGAGATTACTGTAAGCTAGTTAGAATATAGCATTCCTCCATAGGTTTTAGAGGGGAGAATTCATGAATTCCCCCTACAATAGGGGTTACAGTTCCCAAAATATTCCCACTCAAATAGGATAGCTATAGCCAACCTATCTGAGTCGTGCAAAAAAGGCTCGCCTAGAATCGAAATAGGACAATAGCGCAGAGTTCACGTCTCATTAGGACTAGCTATATATCCCTTCTAATAAACCAAAATTATCTCATAGTTTCCCTAGCCTGTTAATAATTGATGACTGATAAATAGTTATGATTCCTACCCTTATATTAATCGTTGAAGATGAAAGTCATATCGCTTCAAACTTAGAACATTTATTAGAAAATATTGGTTATCAAACCGCCTTAGTAAACTCTGGGGAAGAGGCGATTCAGTACCTAGAGGAAACCATTCCCGATCTCGTATTAATGGACATCTGTTTACCCGGTTTATTAGATGGCATCCAAACCGTAGAAACCATTCGAGAACGGTTTTCTGTCCCCGTTGTTTACTTAACGGCTTATGCCGATGCAGAAACCATAGAACGGGCAAAAGTCACAGAACCTTATGGCTATTTAATTAAACCTTTTGATGTGCGAGAATTAGCCTCTGTGATTCGGATTGCACTGCATAAATATATGAATGATCGCGCTCTGCAATCTCAACAACAATGGCTAACAACCACCCTCAAAAGTATTGGCGATGGGGTAATTACAACGGATCAAAAAGGCACCGTTACCTTTATTAACCCCATTGCAGAAAAATTAACCGGATGGACACAACAGGAAGCAGTCGGAAAACCCATCACCCAAATTTTTCGGGTCTGTGAACGCCATTCTAAAAAAGTAATTCCTAATGTAGTTAAATTAGTTTTAAATCAGCAAAAAACCGTAGAATTTAGCCATTCCAAAAGCAACTATGAACGAGAGCAAAATAGTAAAAATCAGTCTCTACCAGAACGGTTTTTACTCCAACACCCTGATCATCATTTAATTCCTATTGATGCTAGTGCTTCTCCCTTAAAAAATGATCAGGGTGAACTATTAGGGGTTGTTTTAATTATTCGAGATATTACCGAACGGCAGAAATATCAATATAAATTACAAGAACTGAATGCGGAATTAGAGAAAAAGGTTAAAGAACGCACCCTTGAGTTAGAAGAAACGATTCAACATTTAGAAGCAGAAATTGAGCAACGACAAAAAACAGAAGTTGCTTTAAGACAAAGTGAGGAGCGTTTTCGTAACTTAATTGAAACCTTAAGTGATTGGGTCTGGGAAACCAATAATCAAGGGATTTGTGTTTATGCCAGTCCTAAATTAACCGATGTTTTAGGCTATCGTCCCCATGAGGTGGTTGGCAAACATTTATATTCTTTTATGACTGCAACAGAAGCGGAACGAGTAACAGAAGTTGTGGCTCCTTTATGGGAAAATCGTGCGCCTTTTCATTGTATTGAATACACAGCACAACATAAGGAAGGATATCCGGTCGTTTTAGAAACCAGTGGAGTCCCGCTTTTTAATGCTAAGGGTGAGTTTCAAGGCTACCGAGGAATTGACCGGGATATTACGGAACGGAAGCAGGCACAGGAGGCATTAGAAAGTAGTTTTGCGACCAATCGTGCTTTATTAAATACTATGCCAGATCCTATGGTGCGGTTAAGTCGTCATGGCTCATTTTTAAATTTTAAAGAAGGGGAAGGCAACGGGTTTTTATTGCCTGTTTGGAAGTGTTTAGGCAAAACAGTTCGGGATGCTTTACCGCCAAAAATTGCTGAGGAATTTATGAGTTGTATTGAACAGGCACTGACGGAGGAAACTTGTCCAGTGTTGGAATATCAACTGGTGCGGGGTGAGGTGGTGAGTCACTGGGAAGCGCGATTTTCGGTGAGTATGAAGCAGGAAGAGGTGATGGTAATTTTACGGGATATTAGTGAACGGAAACAGTTTGAGGAGTCCCTAAAAAGTACCAATGAACAGTTAAGAGCAACGACTTCAAGGTTGAGTACGTTAATCGAAAATCTACAGTTTGGGGTGTTAGTAAAGGATGAATCGCAACGGGTGGTTTTAACGAATCAGGCTTTTTGTGATTTGTTTAATATTGATATTCACCCTGTGACGTTAATTGGGGCAAGTTTCGCCGATTTCCCCTATTCTTATCAACATCTTTTTGTCGATGGGGAACGGTTTTTAGAACACCATAAAAATATTTTGGCGGAAGGTCATGTGATGAGTGATGAAGAAATTCAACTGGTGGATGGTCGCACCTTTGCCCGAGATTATGTGCCGATTGTGGTAGAAGGACAGGAACAAGGCCATTTATGGATGTTCCGAGATATTACGGAACGGAAGCAACAGGAACAGGTGTTACGCGCTTCTTTGCAAGAGAAGGAAGTGTTACTGAAGGAGATTCACCACCGGGTTAAAAATAATCTACAAATTGTCTCTAGTTTGTTGAAATTACAATCAGCTTATATTGAGGATGAACAAGCGGTGATGATGTTCACGGACTGTTATAATCGGGTGCGTTCTATGGCTTTGATTCACGAAAAACTCTATAGAACGGAGGATTTAGCTCATATTAATGCCCCGGATTATATTACCAGTTTGGTGCATAATTTAATGAGTACCTATAACAGCATGAATCGGGTACAAATGCAAGTTAATGTTGCAGAAATTTACTTAGATATTGATACGGCTATCCCTTGCGGGTTAATTATTACGGAGTTGGTTTCTAATGCGATGAAACACGCTTTTCCCCCTCCTGCTCAAGGGATAATTAGTATTGAATTTGGTCAGGAGGGGGGGGAATTGTTATTAGTGGTGAGGGATAATGGGGTAGGGTTGCCGGGTCACTTGGATATTGAGGAAACGGAGTCGTTGGGGTTGCAGTTGGTGGTTAATTTAACGGCCCAGTTGGAAGGGGAGTTAACGGTGCAAGGTGAAGGGGGAACTTGTTTTGCGATCGCCTTCCCCCAACTAGAACCCTAGTCTACCTCGACCCAAACCGAGACAGAACCCCCCTTACAGCAGAATTGCCCCCATCCTGCCTCATTGGTATAAATGGGTTCTTGAATATGTTCGGTGAGATCGATAAATTTGGCGTTGGGTTTCCCCACTTCCATCCATTTCCACCCCGGGGCTCCATCGGTCAAAATAACCGCCATGGCTTTAGGATGGGTGGCATCCCCTAAACGAGTCCATCCGATGGTGTTGTAGTGGTCGAAATAATCGTACTGTTCCCCATAAGCGTAGTGATGACGGGCATAGAGGAACTTATCAATTAACCAACGATGAGCAACCAGCGTGATGGTGTATTCTCTGCCGTCTCGTCCCTTATCTGCATATTTTGCCCCGTAATAGTCGGCGTAAAAAATGCAAGGATAGCCTTCCCGACGTAACAAAATAATGGCATAGGCGAGGGGCTTAAACCAGTCCTCCACGGGGGATTCTAGGCACTGTAAGGGCTGGGAATCATGATTTTCGACAAATGTCACCGCATGGGTGGGGCGCTGCTGCATCATGGTGCCATCAAGGATCTTCCGCATATCATAATGACCCCCAGACCGACTGGCATAGTGGAAATTATAGTGCAGAGGTACGTCAAAGACGGACATTTTACCCCCCACTGCGTCCACATACCAATGGAGGGCATTAATATTATTGTACCAATATTCTCCGACAAAAAATAGAGAATTGCCGCTTTGTTGTTGGAGGAGATCAATCCATTCACAGAAAAACCAAGCGGAAATATGTTTGATGGCATCAAGACGGAAACCATTAACTCTCGTTGTGTTGAGATACCATTCTCCCCAATGTTTAATTTGTTCCCGAACTTCTTCATGTTGGTAGTCGAGATCACAGCCCATTAAATAGTCGAAATTGCCTTTTTCGAGGGCTAAATAATCATCAAATTGTTTCCCTTCAAACAAATATACGGTTTCTTTTTCTTTCGTTAAGTCATCCCAATCTGTTGCGTCAAAGTGCCACCAGTGCCACTCAAAGGGGGAATATTTTCCTTGACGACCGGGAAAGGCAAAATGGGTAAAGGCTCTAATTTCGCGACGGGGGCCTTTTGGGTGCAGTCGATCCCCAGACCAAAAGGGGGTAGCGCGGACGGTTTCGAGGCCTTCTGCTCCCATTTTATGATTTAACACCGCATCAGCATAGACTTGAATCTGTTGGGCTTGTAGGCTTTGGATGGCTTCGAGGTATTGGGTGCGATCGCCGTATTTTGTCCTTACGCTATCTCGTTGATTAAACTCCCCCAAATCATAGAGATCATAGACCCCATACCCCACATCCTCAATCCCCCCCATTGCTTTATAAGCAGGAGGCAACCACAAGGCCGTAATTCCCGCTTGCGCTAAGTCCGACGCTTGGTTTTTCACCTCCTCCCACAATACTTGTTCTGGCGTAATATACCAGTGAAAGTATTGCATCATTACGCCATTTAATGTCATGCTTGCTCCTTGGTGAACTACCCCACCCTGCCTAGGCGCGAGGATGGAGCTTCCTGATTCAATGGGAAGTGCTTTCTATACCGAAATATAGCGAGTCTTATCTTCCCTCCCCAGGAAGAAGTCCTAGTTCCTAAGACCCAAATTTTCTCTTGCAACACAGCCCTTTTTAGCTTGGTTTTCGCTTTGGGAGTTAGTGGTCAAGATATATTGATCTTAGCATGGATTCGCTGTCGCTCAGTAGGGCTTGCTGAATAACACGCCTATGCTAGGCTCAACAAGGGAACAGGGAACTCTTAACAGGGAACAGATCATCTAAAACTGGCACGATTGCCTATTCCCGACTCCCGACTCCCGACTCCCGATTCCCCAACTCTCGGACTTATTCAGCAAGCCCTCAGTATATTGCTGGGTTGCTATCCATCCCCTCCCTGCAAGCGAGGAAGGGGAATTCCGCAACATTTTTGTTAAATTGATTCGGCGATTATTCGCTAGGGCTTGCTTAATATATAGCATTTCTCGAACTGGTCAGGATTTCTGTTCAATTTGCCGGACAACAGTGAGGGCGGAATAACTCACTCCGGCCGTACCTTCGCCGGGGTGGGTGGAGTCTCCCACTAACCAGAGATGGGGGATGGGGGTACGGGTGGCAAAACCGAAGGGGCCGAAGGTAAAGCGCCGTTGTCCGATTCCTCCCACAAAACCCGCTTCTCGGGCGGTATAACGGGCAAAGGTGCGGGGGGTGGCGGCTTCTTGGTGGATGATGGTGTCTGGGGTGAGGTGGAAGTATTGGCTTAAACGGGCGATCGCCTCTTTGAGATAGTCTGCCTTGCGACGTTGGTAGGCCGCCCGATCTGCCCCCCACCAAGGCCGAGTATCGACGAAGGAAGAAGCAATCACGGTAGCACAACCTTGGGGGGCGCGTCCATCATGGGGTTGACTGACGGAGACAAAGAGGGAGTTATTTTCCCCAATTTCCCCCTCGTAGTCGTAGAGGAATTGAAGATGAGGGGGGCAACCTTCGGGAATGGCGGCCTGTTTAACCCCTAAATAGACCACAAAAGCCCCAGAGGGGTCGGGCAGTTGTGCCACGCGCTGACGGTAGGGAGTTAAGCCCCAGAGGGCAAGGGGATTGTCCCAGAGGGTGCTGGGAGGGGCTGGGGTGGTTTCTGGTAGGAGTTGCAGGAGATTGTGGACGGTGACATTGGCCACGATATGATCGGCGGCTAACGGCTGGGTTTCCCCGGTTTTGCCCTGACGGAGGGTGACGGCGCTGGCCTGGCCTCCCGTGGTGTGGATTTGTTGGACGGTGTGACCTAGGAGTAGCTGGCCGTTGTGGCGTTCTAGGGCTTGGACGAGGCGATCGCTTAAACCCTGCATACTCCCCTCCAAATGGTACAGCCCTTGGGGGTCTTGGGATACTCCTAAAGCCGTGGCCGCGTAAAGCAGGGCGGTTTCTTCGGCGTTGACTTGGGAATACAGTTTGAGTTGTAGGTCTAAGAAGGTGCGCAGGCGTTGGTCTTGCCCTAATCCATAGAGTCTCAGGGCATCCCCAACAGTCATGAGGGCAAAGGGTAACGTTATCAGCGTATCGGGGCGTAGGGCGCGGATTAACTGCCCCAAATCCCAACTATTGCGGGGGGGGAGGATGGGATCGCGACCCTGAAACCGCCAACTGGCCTCAAAAAGGGTGGCCATGAGTTGCCAAAAGGGTTCACTGTGGGGAAAGTGCCGTTGACGTTCGGCTTGCCATTGGGTGCGATCGCGCCAGACCGAGATCGGGTCTTGTTCCCCCGGCAAAAACACCGCACAGGCCGGGTCACAGGGGCGTGCGGCGGGCGGTTCAACCCCCAACTCCTCAAAAATCCGGGCATGGATGCCCCCCGGTTCCAATCCCGCCACCTGAGTAGCTCCCACATCAAAGGTAAACCCCCGGCGCTCAAAGGTCGAAGCACAGCCCCCCGGCACCGCGGCCTGTTCCACCACAACCACCTCATAGCCCCGTTTGGCCAACAACGCCCCGGCCGTCAAACCACCGATACCCGCCCCAATCACTACTACTTTTTGACTCATTAATTCTCAATTCTCCCCTGCCCCTTTCTGGTAGAGCGTGACATCCTCCCGACACCGACCCTAGGGGTACAGTGCGGGGCTTCCCGACGATGAGCTAACTCCGAGCTAAAACGCCAATCACGTGGTCATGAATCGCCCCATTACTCACCACAACGCCCCGATTGTCCATCATTTTAGTTCCGGTGCCGAAATCAAGAGGGTTTCCGTACATATCCGTAACCTTACCCCCCGCCTCTTCCACCACAATCGCCCCGGCCGCATGATCCCAAATATTCTCCCGATAGTCCGGGTTTTTCGGAGAGGGTAAACGCAAGTATAGAGCCGCTTGTCCCGATGCCACAATGCCATATTTCGCTTGGGAATCAATGCGCATGGATTCTGTAGTAATCCCTACCGCTTGAGCCACCGCTTCCTGACGAGTGCGATCGCCGTGGGACGATTCCACACTCTCCACAAAGCGAAAATGAGCCACATCCTCACTCGACACCACCTTTAAGCGAGTGGGATTGCCCCCCTTCAAGGGAACTTGAGTCGCCCCCTGTCCTCGCACCGCCACATATAGCACCCCTGTTTCTCCCGTGGAACAGGGCAGGGCGGGACAAGCGAGAACACCCACTTTCACCTCCCCTTGTTCCACTAAAGCGATCGCCACCGCATACTGATCCTGTCGTAAAAAGCCCTTCGTCCCATCAATGGGATCCAAAGTCCAATAGCGCGGGGCGACGCTGCCATTGCCCCGGTCAATCCATTCCGCCACCTGTTCCGGTGTCGCATCGGGAATCAGCGCCCCCACATAACCCGTCACCTGTTGCAGCGTGTCCGCCATCTCCGCACGACGCAACTCCCCCGCGTCCTCCTCCCCCACAATGGCATCCGAGGGAAACGATTTAGCGATCGCCCGACAAATAATCGCTTGAGATCCATAGTCCGCCACCGTCACCGGACTTTTATCCCGTTTCTCCATCGCTTCAGGAATCGCTTGACGCACCGCTTGACACAATTGGGCGGCTTGGATGGCGGCAGCAATGGCTACTTGAGTTTCTGCGCTATAGGACATTTGCTCTGCTTCAAGAGTATTTTCAATATTCAGTGCATTTTACCCACAACCGGACCCCCATAGCTCACCCAGCGCTCCCCTCGATTTTCTATTCAGGCAACAACCCAACAAGCTACAATCGACAAGACGATTTCTGCCGAAAGAATGGCTGACCTAATGACTTGGGTGAATCCACCCACCCCTAATTTCTCTCTTATCCCTACACCTGCGCCCCTATTGGCCACCGCAGAAGAAGCCACCGAAGGCACACTGGTCTTAGCGGGCGTTCTCCTAAGCTTAATCGCCGTCTATATAGCCAGTAAACTCGGAGGCGAACTCTGCGCCCGCATTAACCTCCCCCCCGTCCTAGGGGAATTAGTCGGCGGGGTAGTCATCGGCGTTTCCGTTCTCCATCTGCTCATTTTCCCCGAAGGCAACGCTCAAGCCAGTGATTCCCTAATCATCCAACTCCTCGAAG
Source organism: Spirulina subsalsa PCC 9445 (assembly GCF_000314005.1). Lineage (NCBI taxonomy): Bacteria > Bacillati > Cyanobacteriota > Cyanophyceae > Spirulinales > Spirulinaceae > Spirulina > Spirulina subsalsa. The sequence continues at coordinate 1,001,769 of NZ_JH980292.1, read as the reverse complement.
CCACCGCCCAGTTATCCCCAGAATCCGCCCAAGCCGTCTTCACCAGCCAAAGTGAAGTCATTTCCGTCCTCTCAGAACTGGGCGTGATTATCCTACTCTTTGAAATTGGTCTAGAATCCGACCTCAAAGAACTCATTCGCGTCGGCCCCCAAGCCGCCATAGTCGCCGTCGTCGGGGTAGTCGCCCCCTTCGCCGCCGGAACAGCCGGACTGGTTTATATTTTCGGCATTCCCCTTGTTCCCGCCATTTTTGCCGGAGCCGCCCTCACCGCCACCAGTATAGGCATCACGGCCAAGGTTTTAGCAGAAATTGGTCAACTCAGTTCTAAAGAAGGTCAAATCATCATCGGGGCTGCCGTTCTCGATGATATTTTAGGAATTATCGTCCTCGCCGTCGTGGCCAGTTTAGCCAAAACCGGGGAAGTCGAAATCCTCAACGTGGTTTATCTCATTATCAGTGCCGGGGTTTTCTTAGTGGGAGCGATTCTCCTCGGTCGTTTCCTCAAACCCTTCTACGTCGGCTTAATTAATGAAATGAAAACCCGGGGACAACTGCTATTAGTCTCCCTCGTCTTCGCCTTCACCCTGTCCTATATCGCCGCCGCCATCCAACTGGAAGCCATTTTAGGGGCCTTTGCCGCCGGATTAGTCCTAGCCGAAACCGAAAAGCGAGAAGAACTCGAAGAACAGGTGATTCCCGTTGCTGATATTTTAGTCCCCGTGTTTTTCGTCGTAGTCGGGGCAAAAACCGATTTAAGCGTTTTAAATCCAGCCGTCCCGAGTAATCGGGAAGGACTGATTATTGCCACTTTCCTGATTTTAGTCGCCATCTTAGGAAAAGTAATCACAGGCTTTACAGTGGTGGGTCAACCGGATCTCAATAAAATTGCCATTGGGGTTGGGATGATTCCTCGGGGCGAAGTGGGGTTAGTATTTGCTGGGGTTGGGTCGGCCAGTGGCGCACTATCTCCCTCCACAGAAGCCGCCATCATCATGATGGTGATTACCACAACCTTTATCGCCCCGCCTTTCCTGCGTTTAGTCTTCCGAGAATCTCCCGAAGAGGCGAAAGAATCCTCTAAGGTGGAGAGTTAGCACCCGGATTAGCCAGTCAAAACCAGAGAGAGGCGATCCCAAAAAGTCGGGATAGGGGATGAATCCCTCAGTCCCCTGCCTATCCTCTCAATGATTCAATGGATATCTCCTAAAACTCCACTTTTAAAAGGGTAGAATTAGGGTTTCAGCCCAATTCTAGGAGAGTTCCAAGATGAGTAACTTAGTCTGGATAGTTGGAATGTCTCCTTTCAGCAGTCCTGAGTACCAGACAAAATCCGGAGGAAGAGATGCCGTCTTTCAAGGTCATCGTGTATCCTAAGCAAAAGTAAGCGGTAACAACTAGGCTCAGGTCTGGGCAATGTAGACATCCCCTGGGCTTCATCATCCAGTCACTGACTCATCCGTTGTTGTACACACAAGGAAAGAGGATTTTGAGACGATATTGGCTATTTTTGAGTTTGGTCGGTGCTTTGCTGTACGCTTCTCCGGCGGAAGCGGCAAGGTTGCTCTTTTGGCGTTATGAAGCGGCGCAAAACCGCTTGACCTTTACCACCGACCAAGGAGTTCAACCTAGGGCGCAGTTGATTGCCAATCCCACTCGTTTGGTAATTGATTTACCCGGTATCTCCTTGGGTAGACCTTCGGAACGACAGCGCATCGGGGGAGCCGTGGCGGAAGTCCGTTCCGGTCAATTTAATGCGAATACAGCCCGTTTAGTCGTGGAGTTAGCCCCCGGCTATACCTATGACCCCCAAGGTATCCAGTTTCGCGGCATGACCTCCACCCAATGGTCGGTACAACTGCCCCAACCCCAACGCCTAGGGGCGGCCAGTTCTCCGGCCGGGGCTTTGCCTAGTCTGGAGATCCGTGAGAGCTCAAGTCAAACCCAAGCCCAAACCGCTAGCCCCACTCCACAAGACTCGGATTTTCAGATTACCCGTAACGGTTTTTTTGTGCGATTGGGCAATAATGCTCGGGGTCAGGTAGCTGTGCGGCGGAGTCGTAATGGTCAACAGGTACAGATTGACCTCAATGGGATTATGTTACCTGACCAGCTAGTAGATCAAGGGTTTGAGGTGAACCGCTACGGTGTGGGACAGGTGCAGTTTAGCCAAATTCGTCCCTCCCCTCCCTTGGCACGGATTACTATGGATGTGTCAGTGGACAGTCCAGACTGGCAAGCGTCCCTTGCTCGGTCGGGGGGGTTAGCCATTGTTCCGGCGGAAGGTTCGGCGGTGTTGGATCAAGACGCTCCCAGTTCAAGCACTGCCCAAAATACCTTAACCACGGTGCAGTCGGTAGAGTTGGGGTTAGGCAATCAAATCTTGATTCGGGGCGATCGCGCTTTACGGGGAACAGGCCAATGGGACTCACGAACAGGGGTCTATCAACTTACAATTCCCAACGCTCGATTAGCCCCCGACTTCCCCAACCCCCAACTCTCGGCCAATAGCCCCGTTTCCCAAATCCGCCTCAGACAACAAGGGGATACAGTTTTAGTCTTAATCCAACCCGCCCCCAATATCCAAGTCGGTCGCCTGAGTCAACTCAATGACCGTCTGTTGTCCTTACAGTTGAACCAAGGCACCACCAGCGCCCTCCCCCCAGCCCTTGACCGTCCCATTAACATCCCCGTCCCCCCCCCAGAACGCATCGCCCCCCCCACCCCCACCCTACCCCCCGCCGGACAACCCAGCCGCCCCCTCCCCCAAGTTCCCAATACCCGAGCCGTGGTCATGTTAGACCCCGGTCATGGTGGACGAGATCCCGGCGCGGTGGGCATTGGTGGCCTACAGGAAAAAAATGTCGTCTTGCCCATTTCCCTCCGGGTGGCGCAATTACTGGAACAGCAGGGCGTTCGGGTGATTATGACCCGCAATAATGATACTTTTGTTACCTTGGCGGGTCGGGCGCAAATGGCCAACCGAGCGCGGGCGACTATTTTTGTTAGCATTCATGCCAATGCCATCAGCATGAGCCGTCCCGATGTGAATGGGGTAGAAACGTTTTTTTTCAATAGTGCAGGTCAACGTCTAGCCAGCAGTATTCAAAACAGCATTCTGCAAAGCACTAGCATGAACAATCGGGGGGTGAAACCTGCCCGCTTTTATGTGTTGCGCAATACCTCTATGCCTTCGGCTTTAGTCGAGGTCGGGTTTGTGACGGGCAATTTAGATGCTCCTCGTTTAGCCGATCCCAACTTCCGCAATCAAATGGCGGAGGCGATCGCCCGGGGGATTTTACTCTACTTACAGCAAAATCGGCTTTGAGTAGATATACTGGATTGAACCTAAGTGAACCGTCAGCCTAACGTTGACGTTCCCCTAGTGTTCCGTTCGCAGCGTGTTCCGCAGGAAAGGAAAGGATTGCACAATGAAAGACGCTCCGTTGAACCGGATTGGTGTTTTTGATAGTGGTGTTGGGGGGCTGACAGTTCTCAAGGAACTCACTCAACAGTTACCTCATGAGTCGATTCTTTATTTTGGCGATACGGCAAGGCTTCCTTACGGAACCCGCAGTAAGGCTGAAATTTTACAGTTTGTCCGAGAGATCCTGACTTGGATGGAGAGTTGCCAGGTCAAAATGGTGATCATGGCCTGTAATACCAGTTCAGCCTTAGCCTTAGAAGAAGTGCGGCGGGAGTTTCCCTTTCCCATTTTGGGCTTAATTCTGCCCGCCGCCAAAGCCGCCATCCGCCAAGGGCAACGAGTCGGTGTCATTGCCACCCCCGCCACCGTCGCCAGCCAAGCCTACCGTCGGGCGATTTTAGAAATTAAGCAGGATGTTACCGTCTGGCAAGTCGGCTGTCCTGAGTTTGTGCCGTTGATTGAAGCTGGGCGCATTCACGACCCTTACACCTACGAAGTCACCTACAATTATCTCCAGCCTTTAATGGAGCAAGACATCGACACTCTGATTTATGGCTGTACCCATTACCCCCATTTAGCCCCCGTTATTCGTCAGATACTCCCCCCAACCGTGCGTTTAGTCAATCCGGCGCAATATGTGGCTCAGGCGGCGGAACAGGAGTTAGAATTACTCGGTTTGAAGCGTGATTTCCCGGCTTTACCCACAGAGTTTTATGTCAGTGGGGACGCGGAGCAGTTCGCCCAACTATCTCAACGATGGTTAGGGTTTTGCCCGGTGGTGCAACAGGTTTCTGTGGATCAAGTGGCGTTTTCCTATTCGGTTGAATCAACTTGCCCTTGAGCGCTTTTGTCCTTAGTGTGAACTTCAGTAGAATAGAAAGGAGTGTCTAACCAGCACTCCTTTTTTGCTGCACTCACTTTTTTTCCTTCGATTTACTCTTAAGTCTGTAATGATTAGCTTTCAATAATAAGGAGTCAATTAGACCATGAGACAAATTACGTTAACTCCTGAACAAGAACAGTTTTTAGACAAGCAACTAAAGACGGGTAAATATAATAGCCCTCAAGAGGTGATTGCTAAGGCGTTTCAGCTATTAGAAAAACAAGAGGATGAGATTATATTACCTGATTATGTTAAAGGGACAGAATCTGCAAAAGCGTTATTAAAGGAGAAGATTAGAAACTATCGAAAAGAACGAGAAAACAGCAAAACTAAACCGATTGACCCTGAAAGAGTAAGGTTAGCCGAAGAATTTAAACGTTTATGCCAAGAAACCCAAGCTTTACACGCTGATCATCCTTTAACAGATGAACAAATTGCGGCGGAAATTGAAGCTTATCGGAGAGGGGAATGAGAGTTATTATTGACACTAACATTCTTATTTCTGCGGCGGTTGCTGATGGAAAACCTGAAAAAGTGATTAATTTTATTATTAGTCATTCTGATTATGATTGGCTGATATCCGCAGAAATTTTAGCTGAATATAATGAGGTTTTACAGCGAAAGAAATTAAAACTCAGTGATACTAAAAAATCAGAATGGTTAGATTTAGTTAAAAATAGTACACAGTTAATGGAAGTTAATCTTACTGTTGACTTTACAAGAGATCCAAAAGATGCTAAGTTTATCGCTTTAGCAAGGGTTACTGGTGCGGATTTTTTGATTACTGGGGATAGAGATTTTGAAGAGATGATAGAATTAGAGAAAACGGTTATTATTTCAGTTTCTTTGTTTTATGATTTGTTTAGTATTGAGGATAATTTATGAGTCAAACCTTTTAGGTGGCTCGTTGTTGGGCTTCAGCCCTAAGCATTGGCGCTAAAGCGCAACAACGAACTTTTTAGGTGGCTCGTTGTTGGGCTTCAGCCCTAAACATTGGCGCTAAAGCGCAACAACAAACTTTTTAGGTGGCTCGTTGTTGGGCTTCAGCCCTAAACATTGGCGCTAAAGCGCAACAACGAACCTTTTAGGTGGCTCGTTGTTGGGTTTCAGCCCTAAACATTGGCGCTAAAGCGCAACAACGAACCTTTTAGGCTTTAAACTGTTTTAACGCCTCCGGTTTTACTGCCCCCTTTTCCGTAATAATGGCGGTAATTAAATGAGCCGGAGTGACATCAAAGGCGGGGTTATAATAATCTGCTCCCTCTGGACAGATTCGAGTGTCTCCTACTTGGTAGATTTCTTGGGGATCTCGTTCTTCAATGGGGATTTCTTCCCCAGTGGCTAACTTGAAATCTACTGTAGACAGAGGAGCCGCGACGAAAAAGGGGACGTTATGGGCTTTCGAGACTAGGGCTAAACTATAAGTGCCAATTTTATTGGCAGCGTCACCGTTTGTTGTAATCCGATCGGCTCCTACTACTACCGCATCAATTAACCCCTGTTTCATGCAATGGGCGGCCATATTATCACTAATCACGGTCACGGGAATATTATCTTGCACACATTCCCAAGCGGTGAGTTTTGCCCCCTGGAGACGAGGCCGGGTTTCGTCGGCAAAGACGCGCTGGAGACGGTTTTCTCGCCAAGCCGAACGAATGACTCCTAAAGCGGTGCCATAGCCTGCGGTGGCTAGGGCTCCGGCGTTACAGTGGGTTAAGAGGGTGAGTTTTTCTGGTGTTTGTGGTAGGACACTTAAACCGTGATCTCCAATGGCGTGGCAGGTGGCGAGGTCTTCGTTTTGGATGGCTTGAGCAGTTTGGAGGAGGGCGGCTTTAAGATGAGTGAGGTCGCCGGGGGTGTGGTGGGCGGTTTGCAGTTGGCGTTCAATGGCCCAGAAGAGATTAACGGCGGTGGGGCGGGTTTGGCGGAGTTTTTGGGCGATGTCTTCGAGTTGGTGGAGGAAGGCGGTTCGGTCTGAGGTGACAATTTCTTGAGCGCCTAAATACATTCCGTAGGCGGCTGCTACTCCAATAGCCGGGGCTCCACGAACAATCATGGTTTTGATGGCATTGGCCATGCTATCACTACTGATAATCTCGACAGTCCTGTATTCTTGAGGGATACGGGTTTGATCTATCAGAACAGCGCGATCGCCTTGCCAAGTTACAGGATATAAAGAAGAGGTTAACATAAAGGTTTAGAAGAGCAGAAATTTTGTCTCACCTATTGTCCCACGAACCGTAACCTATCTTGAATTCTAAATTGAATTTTTCGCTCTCCAAGGGATTCAACATACTTCATCAAAATTTTAAACTTTTAAAAAGTCAAAAACTACCCTTTTTAATCGCCAATTTATTAAGCAATGAAGACCTGGCAAAATTCCCATTCAAGCTACAACATTGTCGTGGTTGATGATACCCCAGCAAATTTGCGTTTGTTGACCACATTACTGAACCAACAAGGCTATGAGGTACGACCCGCTATTAATGGTGAATTAGCCTTATCGGCGGTACGAGCTATGTTGCCAGATTTGATTTTGCTGGATATTATGATGCCAGATTTGAGTGGTTATGAGGTCTGTCGAGAACTCAAAGCAGATGAAAAAACTCGGAATATTCCGATCATTTTTATTAGTGCTTTGGATAATGAGATTGATAAAGTACACGCTTTTCGCTTGGGGGGAGTGGATTATATCCCTAAACCCTTTCAACAGGCGGAAGTGGTGGCGCGGGTTAATAATCAACTCCGTCTGTTAACTGCCACTCGACAGTTAAAAATTCAAAATGAACAGTTACAACGTTTTAGTGGTGATTTACGAGAATTACACCGTTTACATACTACGGTTTATCGGAATTTTGAGGATTTAGCCCATGACTATTTAAAAACAGGTTGTGAGTTATTAGGATTTACTAACGGAATAATTGAAGCTTGCTCAAATACAGGTTTAGTGGGTAAGGCTAAAGAGTTTTTCAAAGATGGGGAAGTGACGGGATATGAACCTTGGACGCAACGGGTAATCGAACAACAACAAACTCTAATTTATGATGATTTAACACAGGAAACGGACGATTTGGGATCTTATATGGGGACTCCCATTTGGGTGGATGGTCAAGTCTATGGAAGTTTAACGTTTTGCTCTCCTCGGCCACGTTATTTAGAAGCAGAAACCCTTCAGATGCAATGTCATGATGTGGAAATTTTAGAGTTAATGGCTCAAAGTTTGGGTAAATATATTATGGGGCATCAAGGGGAATTGCGTCGTCGGGGGGAGGCTGTCCGACGGGCAAAAGCAGAAGAGGCGACCCAAGTATTATTACGGGTGACACAGGCGATTAATCATGCCGCGAATTTTGAACTGGCTTTAGAAGCGGCGTTAGCGGAACTCTGTGTGAGTAGTGGCTGGACCTATGGAGAGGCGTGGATTCCCCGCAGTAGTGGGGATTGTTTGGAGTGTAGTCTAGCGAGTTATATTCATGAGGCGCAGTTAGCCAATCACGAGGCGATTTATCAACAAATTGAGACGTTTCAAGAGGTGAGTGAGACGATGACCTTAGGCCGGGGTGAAGGTTTAGCGGGGCGGGTTTGGGCGACGGGTGAACAGGTTTATATTCAGGATTTAAGGGATTCGGAACCGTTAGTCCGTCAAGAGTTAGCCCAAGCTTGTCGCTTCAAAATGGCTTTAGCGATTCCCATTTGGGGAGGCAGGGGAACGGAGGAGCATTTTCCCCATCCCGGAAGGGGAGATGATGTCTCGGGGAATCAAGGTCATCGTGAGATGTCCTTAAGTCCTCCTCCTTTGGCGGTGTTGGTGTTTTTCCGTTCTGAGTTTATGGATGGGCTAGAGTCAGGGGATGAGGAACGGTTATTACAGTTTGTCTCGGCGATTACAGCCCAATTGGGTACAGTTATCCAGAAAAAACAAACGGAGGCGGAATTACGGACAATTTTTGCCACGATGGATGATTTGATTAGTCTGTATGACCGGGAGGGGCGCTGTTTAAAATTTACCAATACGAAGTCTAATTTTTTCCTTAAACCTCCGGCGGAATTACTGCATAAAACCCTAGCTGAGGTGTTACCCAAGGGTTTAGCGGACTTCCATCAAGAGGCTATTGACCGGGCGTTGGGCGATCGCACCACCCAACGCCTGGAATATAGTTTGATGATGGGGCCGGCCTTGCGCTGGTTTTCGACCAATATTTCCCCCATGTCTGAGGATACGGTGTTATTTGTCACCCGAGACATCACCGAAAGCAAGACCATTCAAGAAGAATTATTTGCTGCCCAAGCTCGCTTTCAGGCCATTTTTGAGAGTGCCAGTCTTGGCATTGCGGTCATGGCGTTAGATGGGACGTTAATAGACTCAAATGCGGCCTTCCAGGAGTTTCTGGGCTATATGGCCGAGGAGTTACAGGGCATGACCCTAGACTCGTTTACTGACCCGAGGGATATCGACCTAGATGAACAAGACTTTGAGGATTTACTGTTGGGGCGCACCCAGGCCTATTCGGTGGAAAAACGCTATATTCGCTCCGATACCAGTTTAGTCTGGGGTCGTTTAACGGTTTGTGCGGTGAAAAAAGGGGGAGTGGTTGAGTTTATCTTCGGTTTAATGGAAGATATCAGCGAAGCCCAACGGGCGGCGGAAGAAACTCAATTACTGCTCAATATTACCCAGGCTTTTGTGAATGCTCCCGACCTCGACAGTGCCTTAACAGCGGCTTTAGAGCGAGTCTGTCTGAGTAGTGGCTGGGGTTATGGGGAGGTGTGGATTCCCAGCTTAGATGGACAACGCCTAGAATGTAGTCCGGCGTGGTATGTGGAGCCCACTATTGATGCTCAGACACAGGAAAACATCCAAGGATTCCGGGCTGAAAGTGAGGGGTTAACCTTTGAGAAAGGGGAAGGGTTGCCTGGCCATGTGTGGTTACAAGGGGAACCGGAGTTTTTCCAACTCGGGGATACTTTAGACCGCAATCTGGGCTTGCACTACTTTAATCGTCGGGACTTGGCGGAACGACGGGGTATTCAAGCGGGGTTAGCGGTGCCGATTGTCATTCCCCCCATTCTCACCCTTGACCCCCCTGAACCGGGTCGGGTGTTGGCGGTGTTGGTGTTTTTCCGCTTCCAGTCTTTCTCTCTTAATCCTTTGCCGGAAGATGAACGTTTGGCGGAGTTAATTTTCTCCGTGGCGACTCAGTTGGGGACGATTATGCAGCATAAACAAACGGAGGCGGAATTACAGGCGATTTTGGCAGCAATGGATGATTTGGTGTTAATTCGCGATCGCACCGGATGCTGTGTTAAGGTGGCTCCGACTAAGGCCAAGGAGTTATTACAGGGGCAAAATTTACGTCCGGGTCAGTCTCTCCTAGAACGGTTTACCCCCGAACTCACCCAAGCTCATTTAGCTTGTATTCAGGAGAGTCTCACCACGGGACAGCCTACCAGTTTGGAATATACGGTGATGGTCAATGGGGCAGAAATTTGCTTAGATGGGCGTTTTTCCCCGATTTCCCAGCAAGCGGTGGTGGTGGTGGCTCGGGATATTAGCCAGCGTAAGATGGTGGAGGAGAAACTACGGGCGAATGAAGCGGAAATGCGGGGCATTTTCGAGGCAATGACGGATGTAGTGTTAGTGATTAATGCCCGGAAACAGGAAATTCAGGTCATGCCCACCAACTACAGTAAGTTGTATGGGGAACGGGATGTCGTGAGTGAGATTTTTAGTAAGTTTTTTGGCGCGGATTGTCAGGTTGATTTCTGGCGACCGATACAGGAAGCTATTGCCTCTCATCAAACGGTGAGTTTTGATTATAGTCTGGACAATGGAGAGCAGACGATCTGGTTTGATGCCAGTATCTCCCCCCTACCTCAGCAATTTGTGATTTGGGTCGCCCGAGATATTAGCGACCGGGTGCAAGCGGAATTAGAATTACAAACCTTAACCAGTCAACTGGAGGAACGGATTCTCAACCGCACCGCCCAACTCCGGGAGGCCAACCACATTTTACAAGCGGAAGTGACCGCTCGGGTGAAAGCCGAGGAAAAGCTACAAAAAGCCTATGAACGGGTGCAATTACTGTCCGAGTTAACCTTGAAGATTCGGCAATCTTTGGATTTAGAAGATATTCTCCAGACTACGGTGGTAGAGGTACAGCGTGTTCTGAATGTGGATCGGGTGTTATTGGTACAAGAAAAACCCGACGGTCTAAAAAACTCGATTCGGGAAGTGGTCTTAGACCCCTGGCCTACGGTGGAATCCCAAGGGGGTTATGAGACTATGATGCAATCTAAGGGCATCACTACCCTAGAACAGGATCAAGTGTTGGTCATTCCTGATGTCACGGTCGTAGAACTTTCCCCCGCCGAACGGGACTTTTTGACCTTGCTGCAAGTGAAGGCGAAGTTAGTGATCCCCATTTTTTATCAAGATCAACTGTGGGGGAAATTAGTCCTTCATCAATGTCAGGAGATTCGTCCTTGGCATCAAGAAGAAATTGAGTTATTAACGGCCTTGGTGGATCAAATTGCCATTGCTTTATCTCAAGCCAAACTTTTGAACCATCTAGAGGAATTAGTAACCGCCCGGACTGCCGAACTTCGTCGCGCTAATACTAAATTACAACAGGAAATTCGCGATCGCCTTTTAGCAGAATTAGCCCTCCGACGTAGTGAAATGCAGTTGCGTCTCATTACCGATGCGCTCCCGGTGTTAATTTCCTATGTAGATGCAGAGGAGCGCTATCGTTTCCACAATAAAACCTATGGGGATTGGTTTGGTCTGTCTCGGGATCAAATTACCGGACGTTCTGCCCAAGAAGTCTTAGGGCATCTATACCCCTTTATTCAAACCTATATTCACGCGGCCTTAGCCGGACGGAAGATTAACTTTGAACTTCAAACCCCCAAAATTAACGGTCAAAGTCGTTATATCAGCGCGACCTTTATTCCTGACCAAACGGGGGATGGAGGAGTGCGGGGGTATTTTGGCGTGATGGTGGACATTAGCGATCGCAAGGCCGTTGAACAGATGAAAGATGATTTCCTCTCTATTGCCAGTCATGAACTCCGCACCCCCCTAACTTCCATTCGCGGTTCTTTAGGATTATTAGCCACCGGGCGCTTAGGCACTTTGGACTCCAAAGGACAGCAGATGCTCAATATTGCGGTCAAAAACACCGAACGTTTAACCCGACTGCTCAATGATATCCTCGACCTCGAACGTATTGCCTCGGGTCGGGTGGAAATGTGCAAACAAGCTTGTAACGCCGTAGAGTTAATGTTAAGTGCTAAAGAGGCTATGCAGTCTATGGCGGACTCAGAAGGGATTACTCTGGAACTGGAAGTGGATCACCATCCCCTCCCGGCCCCCCCTCCTTCTATTCCCTTACAAGTGGATCCTGACCAAATCCAACAAACCTTAACGAATTTAATTAGTAATGCGATTAAATTTTCTCCCCCTCAGAATTCCGTCTGGATGGGGGTGGTTGTCGCAACGGAGGAGATTCGCTTTTATGTGCGCGATCGCGGTCGAGGTATCCCGGCCGACAAACTAGAGGCCATTTTCGGTCGTTTCCAACAGGTAGACGCTTCCGACTCCCGGGAAAAAGGCGGAACAGGTTTAGGTTTACCCATCTGTCGGGAAATTGTCCAACAACATGGGGGCAAAATTTGGGTAGAAAGTATTCTCGGAGAAGGGAGTACCTTTTATTTCACCCTTCCGTTGGAAAATCAACCTTAACGGTTTAAGGCTTCAACTGATCAATCACTTGACCTAACCAGTCATGGGGCACCTCATCAGTTATCTTGACCTTGCCTAACTGGGTGGGGAGAATAAAACGAATCTTCCCGCTTTTTACCTTCTTGTCCCTTTGCAAACTCTCCACAATCGCTCTAGTGTCCAAATCCGGGGGAATGTGGGAGAGGAGTCCAGTTTTCTCAATGAGGGCATTCTGACGACGGGCTTCATTTTCTGTCCACAGTTGCAATTTTAAGGCGATCGCACCAGCCGCCACCATCCCGATTCCCACCGCTTCCCCGTGATTAATCCGGGAATATCCCGTTACACTCTCAATGGCATGACCAATGGTGTGGCCATAGTTTAAAATTGCCCGTAATCCCGACTCCCGTTCATCTTGACTGACGACATCCGCTTTCGCCTGACAGGAACGGGTTAGGATGACTTGCAATAACTCAGGATCTAAATCCGAAAAATCTTGTAATCCTTGGGCAGCTTCTAACTGGGTGAATAAATCCTCATCCCAAATGACCCCATATTTAATCACCTCCGCCATACCAGCGCGAAACTCTCGGGGGGGAAGGGTGGTCAAGACTTGGGGATCAATCAACACTAATTTTGGTTGATAAAAGGCCCCGATGAGGTTTTTTCCTTGGGGATGATTCACGCCCGTTTTTCCCCCAACGGATGCGTCTACCATTGCCAGTAAAGAGGTGGGAACTTGGACAAAGTTAATCCCTCTCAGCCATGTCGCCGCCGCAAATCCCGTCATATCCCCAATGACACCCCCCCCTAATGCCACGAGGGTAGAAGAGCGTTCTAAACGGTGTTGTAAGGCGGTATCGTAAATCCGGGCGATGGAGTCTAGGGTTTTGTAGGATTCTCCGGCCGGGATTAGATGACTAGCGACGGTGTATCCGGCTTTTTCTAGGGATTGAACGACGGTTTTTCCGTAGTGGTGGAAGATTTCCGGGTTAGAAATGACCAAGACTTTTTGACCCAAACCGAGGGGGCGCATTTGTTCCCCCAGTTGAGATAAACTCTCCGGGGCGATCGCAATATTGTAGCTATTGTTAGGTAAGTTAACAGCAATGACAGAGGACATGGGGGATTGATTGATCAACAGTTCAGCCTCTATTATCCTTGATTTTTGAGTCTCCCCCTGTCCCCAATCGGGTAAAATAGCAGAATTCTAGGACTCGAACCCACTTTTTAGGAGCATTAAAATTATGGCAATTGTGGCTTACTTCTTGATTTTGGCCGTTTTTGCAACCCTCGCCGTCGTTGCTTACAAAGGTTTCCGTGCTATTGGCCTCATTTAACGATTGAGGGGTGCGGGAATCGATCCGTCCCGTGCTGTACTCTCAGAGTTAGCGTCAGGACGGGGATTTTGACCGACGGACGCTGACTCTGCCCAAGACCCCTCAAGTATATTCTTATCGAACAATTGAGCATTGATTAAATGTTACCTGTTGCCGACGCTGAACGCTTGATCTTAGACCTGATTCAACCCCTGAGTGAAACAGAAACCGTGAGTCTCGAAAGTGCGACGGGGCGAATTTTAGCCGCCTCTGTCACCAGTGGGTTAGACTTCCCCTATTGGGATAATTCCGCGATGGATGGCTATGCCGTGCGCTGGGAGGATCTGAAAAGTTGCGATCGCGCTCATCCCCAAACTCTCCCCATTATTGAAGAAATCCCCGCCGGATCTCAACCCCAAAAAACCCTAGAATCGGGACAAGCCGCCCGCATTTTTACCGGAGCCATTATGCCCCCCGGTGCTGATGCTGTAATTATGCAGGAAGACACCGAAAGAAATGGGGATACTGTCACCATTTTAGCCGCTCCCCAACCCTATGATTTTGTGCGAAAAAAAGGGGAATACTATCAAGCCGGAACAACTTTATTAAAAGCCGGAACTCTCATTGAAGCCCCAGAATTAGCCCTTTTAGCAAGTGCCAAATGCAACCCATTAAAAGTCTATCGTCGCCCTCGGGTGGCTATCTTTTCCACTGGAGATGAACTAATTACCCCAGATCAAAGCTTAACCCCCGGCAAAATTGTTGACTCAAATCAATATGCTTTAACCGCATTTCTAATTAGTCAAGGAGCCGTTCCCATCAATTTAGGCATTGTTCCCGATCAACCTCAACAGTTAAAAGCTACCATTAGCCGGGCGCTTAGAACGGCTGATTTTGTCTTATCCACCGGAGGAGTTTCCGTCGGAGATTATGATTATGTAGAAGAAGTTTTAACCCAATTAGGGGGAAAAATTCATCTGACCAGTGTAGCCATAAAACCCGGAAAACCCCTCACTGTCGCCACCTTTAATCAAAACAACCAATCCTGTATTTATTTTGGTATTCCGGGAAATCCCGTTTCTGCTCTAGTAACTTGTTGGCGTTTTGTCAAGCCTGCGTTACAAAAATTATCAGGAAATGGTGAAGATCCAAGGGATAAATTTATTCAAGGTCGGACGAATCAAGAGTTAAAAGCCAGTGGAAAGCGAGAAACCTATCTCTGGGGAAATCTCGCATGGAAGGGGACAGAATACGAGTTTAATTTAGCCGGAGGAGTCCATAGTTCTGGGAATTTAATTAATTTAGCGACAACCAACGCTTTAGCCATTGTTCCGGTAGGAGAAACCGTGATTCACCCCGGTTCAATGGTAAAAATTATGACCTTCCGTTGACCCAAAAATGTGGGCGGTGAAATTCCCCTTCCTCGCGAAGAAAGAGAGGGTATAGATAGCAACCCACCAACCCACTGGCGGATTCCCCTTGAGAGGGAAACCCAACCCCTAAAGGTTGTGTTTTCCCTGCTTTTCTTGCTCAGACGACCGCCTACAATAACTATATATCTTGGCAGGAGGATGAGAGAAGGTTATGCAGCCGACGAACCCCAATCAATTTACGGAGAAGGCTTGGGAGGCCATTGTTAAAACCCCAGAGATTGCGAAACAGAATAAAAATCAGCAGATTGAGAGTGAACATTTGCTGAAGGCGCTGCTGGAACAGGAAGGACTGGCGACGAGTATTTTTAATAAAGCGGATATTAGTGTGCAACGGTTGCGCGATCGCACGGAAGAATTCATCAGTCGTCAACCCAAGATTACCCAAACCACCGACTCGATCTATTTAGGACGGAGTTTAGATGTTCTACTAGATCAGGCGGAAAAAAACCGCCAAGGCTTTAAAGATGATTTTATTTCTATTGAACATTTAATTCTCGCCTACGAACAAGACGAGCGCTTTGGGGCGGCTTTATTTAAAGAATTTGGCTTAACGCGCAAAAAGTTACAAGAGATTATTATGAGTATTCGAGGCAGTCAAACCGTCACCGATCAGAATCCAGAAGGCAAATACGACGCGCTAGAAAAGTATGGCCGGGAATTGACGACCTTGGCGCGGGCTGGTAAATTGGATCCCGTCATTGGTCGAGATGAAGAGATTCGCCGCACGATTCAAATTCTCTCCCGTCGGACGAAAAATAACCCGGTGTTGATTGGGGAACCGGGGGTGGGGAAAACGGCCATTGTGGAAGGATTAGCCCAACGGATTGTTAGTCGAGATGTCCCGGATTCTCTGCGCGATCGCAAAGTGATTGCCCTGGATATGGGGGCTTTAATCGCTGGGGCTAAATATCGCGGGGAATTTGAGGAACGTCTCAAAGCGGTTCTGAAGGAAGTTACAGAGTCAGAAGGACAAATCATCATGTTTATTGATGAAATCCACACCGTGGTAGGTGCTGGGGCCACTCAGGGGGCAATGGATGCCGGAAACCTGCTCAAACCCATGTTAGCGCGGGGTGAATTGCGCTGTATTGGAGCCACGACGCTGGATGAATACCGCAAATATATTGAAAAGGATGCGGCCTTAGAACGGCGTTTTCAAGAGGTTTTAGTGGATGAACCGGATGTCGCCGATACCATCTCCATTTTGCGGGGCTTAAAAGAACGCTACGAGGTGCATCACGGGGTTAAAATCGCCGATACTGCCCTAGTGGCGGCGGCCATGTTATCGGATCGGTATATTAGCGATCGCTTCCTCCCCGACAAAGCCATTGATTTAGTCGATGAATCGGCCGCTAAATTGAAAATGGAAATCACCTCCAAACCGGAAGAATTAGACGAAGTAGACCGCAAAATTCTTCAATTGGAAATGGAACGCTTATCCTTACAAAAAGAAAATGATCCCATTTCCTTGGAACGTTTAGAAGTATTAGAACGGGAATTAGCCAACCTCAAGGAAGAACAATCCCGTTTAAATGCCCAGTGGCAATCGGAAAAAGAAGTCATCAACGAAATCCGCACCATTAAAGAAACCATTGATCAGGTGAATTTAGAAATTCAACAAGCCGAACGGGATTATGACCTCAACCGGGCGGCAGAATTGCGCTATGGCAAATTAACCGACTTACAACGTCAGGCCAAGGAAACCGAGATTAAACTCACCAATATTCAAACCACCGGGAAATCTCTCCTACGGGAGGAAGTAGTCGAGGCCGACATTGCCGAAATTATTTCTAAATGGACAGGGATTCCCATTAGTAAATTAGTGGAATCGGAGAAAGAGAAACTGCTCCATCTTGAAGCAGAATTACATCAGAGAGTAGTAGGACAAGATGAAGCTGTAACAGCCGTTGCCGATGCCATCCAGCGTTCCCGTGCCGGACTTGCAGATCCCAATCGTCCCATTGCCAGTTTTATTTTCCTCGGTCCGACTGGGGTAGGGAAAACGGAATTAGCGAAAACCTTGGCCTTAAGTCTCTTTGACAGTGAGGAGGCAATGGTACGGATTGATATGTCCGAATATATGGAAAAACACGCCGTTTCCCGCTTAGTGGGAGCGCCTCCGGGCTATATAGGGTATGAACAGGGGGGACAACTCACCGAAGCCATTCGCCGTCGTCCCTATTCAGTGATTTTATTTGATGAGATTGAAAAAGCCCATGCCGATGTATTTAATATCATGTTGCAATTGTTAGATGATGGGCGCTTGACAGACTCCCAAGGTCATACGGTGGACTTCCGCAATACGATTATCATTATGACCAGTAATATCGGGTCGCAATATATTCTAGATTTGGCGGGAGATGATAGTCAATATGAGGAAATGCGATCGCGGGTCGTGAATGCCATGCGGGAGAGTTTCCGCCCAGAATTCCTCAACCGTATTGATGAAATGATTATTTTCCGCAGTTTAGTTAAAAGTCAATTGCGGGAAATTGTCAAGCTGCACGTTAGCCATTTAGAGAATCGTCTGGCGGAACAAAAACTATCCCTTAAAATGGCCGAAGCGGCGTTAGATTTCTTAGTAGAAATTGGGTATGATCCGGTTTATGGCGCACGTCCCCTTAAGCGTGCCGTGCAACGGTATTTAGAAACAGCCATTGCTAAAGAAATCCTACGGGGTCACTTTAACCCCGGTGATACTATTTTTGTTGATGTGGTGGATGAACGTCTCACCTTTATCAGTAAACAGTAAGCCCTATTGGGTTCCTAGGGGCAGATTACGGTTTATAGCCCCATTCTTGTGGCTCGGTAGGTGTCCTGATCTGGTCTATATCAATAGTTAATTGTTGTAAGCGGGTTTGTAAGGCTGGGGGAAGTGTTTCTTGATAACGCCCCCCTAAATGATGGGCTAAAAAACGTTCCATAGCGACGGCAACGGCTAAACGGTTGATGGACTGGGTGAAACCATGTCCTTCGTCAGGGGCGAGTAAATACTCTACTTCTCGCCCGAGATCCCGTAAAGCCGCGACAATTTGATGGGATTCGGTGGCTCTGACTCGGGGATCATTGGCCCCCTGAATGACGAGGAGGGGGGATTGAATTTGTTCAACGGCGAAGAGGGGGGATTGTTGCTGTAGGCGTTGTCTGTCTTGAGGATCATTGGGATCTCCAACGCGCAGGGTGAGGAATTTCTGGAAGGGTTTCCAGTAAGGGGGGATATTTTCTAAAAAGGTGACGATGTTGGAGATGCCAACATAGGAAATTCCGGCCTGGTATAGATTGGGAGTGAAGGCTAAACCTGCTAGGGCGGCGAATCCACCGTAGGAAAGACCAAAGATGGCAATGCGTTCTGGATCGGCAATTCCCTGTTCAATCAGGTACTCTACGCCATCGGTGATGTCGTGCTGCATGGCTCCGGTACCCCATTCTTGATTCCCGGCGTTGAGGAAGGCTTTGCCGTAGCCTGTGGAGCCGCGAAAGTTGGGCTGGAAGACGGCGTAACCCCGATTAGCGAGGAATTGAACATAGGGATTATAACCCCAACTATCTCGGGACCAGGGGCCGCCGTGAGGGAAGACAACGAGGGGGAGGTTTTGGGGGGGGGTGTTGCGGGGTAGAGTCAGATAGGCGGGGATTTCGAGGCCGTCTCGCGCTGTGTAGCGGAAGGATTGCATGGGGGCGAGGTTTTGGGGGGAAAGTTGGGGGCGCAGGTTGTAGAGGTTTTGGATCGTGCGGGTTTGGCGGTTGAAGAGGTAGACGGAACCGGGGTTAATATCACTGCGCAGGGTGATGATTTGCAGGCGATCATCGTTGGTGGCGGATTGGAAAAAGATGTCGCCGGGGGGGAGGAGGGTTTGCAGGAGGGCGAGATCCTGAGCAAATTGGTCATCTTGGGGATAAACTCGCCAGCGATCGCCTTCATAATAGGTGGCGAGTAATCGTTCATCTTGGGCAGCAAAGAGAGCAAAGCCAAAGTCAACTTCTTGTTTAGGATCGGCTTGTACTAATTTGTAGGATTTTGTGCGGAGATCCAAGAGGATTAAACGGGTTTTATCGAAAGGTTCTCCCCGATTACTAATCACATAGACTTGTTCTCCGTTGGGGTGGAAGCGAAGGACGGAACAGGTTTCTTGGAAGTTGCAACGATAAAGGGGGGTGAATTGCTGGGGATCGACGCGGAGGATTTCGCTGCCGCCGTCGGGGGTGCGTCGCACGGCCAGACGGAGGGTTCCGTCGAGGTCTGTAATCCAGTCTACGATGCTTTGATCGTTCTCACGCAGTCGGTTTTTTTTTCCGGTGGTGATGTTGAGTTGATAAACGTCGTGGTAGCGAGAATCTCGCTGATTTAAGCCAATAATAATCTGCTGGGGGGTCGCTTTGGGGACGGCTAAAATGAGCGCCCTAACGTCTGTTGGGGGGGTTAGTTGGCGGGGAGGGGTGAGGGTATGGGGCGAAATGGCGTAAATTTGATAGTTTTCGTTGCCTGCTTGATCTTGCAGGTAGAGGATGGCTTGTCCGTCTTTGCTCCAAAAGTAGCTGGCAATGGGGCGATCGCTTTCTGTGACGCGATAAGCCTCTGTAAACGCGGCATCAAGGGGTTTCACCCAAAGATTAGAGACTCCCTGCCAAGGTTTGCGAAAGGCTAAATACTGACCATCTGGCGATAAGGTTAAATCAGAAAGTTCGGGTTCCCCAAAAAAATGATCGTGGTCAATCAAAACAGATACTTGTGCTGGAGCATTCACGGTCAGGGGAAAATCAGGTGATGCGTGAATTGCTGATGATCTCGTCAGAACTTCATGGGCTAGTACTCCATGATTTTGGAACAGTCCCCCTAGGATAAATAGGGCGACGAAATTGTTGGTAAGGTATTGTTTCATAGGTCAGGTCTTCGAGTTCTCGGGTTTTGCCTCAACTGTTGCTTAAGTTTGTGTGGAGACATCTACTTATAGCAATCCTAGGTCAATGGGTGAAATTCCCTCACGTTTAACCCTGCTCTGAGATGATTCAGAGGAGATTGAACCATTTTACCCGTTTTTGAGAATCGCTTTGTGTTTCTCACAATAGCTGTAAATTGTGACAAAAATAGGGCAAAAATTTTGCCATATTGTTAACAAAAGGCTTGATTTGCTCTCATTCTTTATTTTGGGCAATATAAGGGCTAAGATGTATAGCCAACCTACTTGAGTCGTGCAAAAAATGTTCACTTCGTGACGCTCCGCGTTCACTTCGTGACGCTTCGCGAACGCGCAGCGTTGCGCAGCAAACGCCTACAATCCAGATAGGACAATAGCCCAGAGTTCGCATCTCATTAGGACTAGCTATAAATTCTTGAGACAAGCAAAAGACCTTGATTTGCACAATTGTAAATTCCACAGCTAGCATTTTTAAAAAAGCAAGAATCCCCGTCTAAGCCAGAGCGTGGATTGTTAACTAGCGCTCTTTTATTAGGGGAGTAGATTCAGAGCTAAATTGCTCTTGTGGATTAGTTTGATGGGTCTTGTTTTGGGCAGTAAACCAGCAAAATATACCAAATAATACAATCGGTAAGGTCGAGAAAATTTGACTATTATCAGAGTGCCAAAAGTCAAAAGCGGCGGGGGAATGGGCGGCAAAAAAGGCAAGCATTCCTAGGCGGATTCCATTGACAAATAAGACTGTTAAAATAGCAACTAAAGGAACAATAATTTTATACAATTTAGAGGTAGGAATCATGATTAAAAAGAGCAGGGCAAGCTGTAACATCCAGAGAATGGTAGCAATTCCGGCACAGTGAGGATCAATCCACATGGCGCGCTGTGGAAATACAATAAAGTCCTCGTGATAATCTACATTAAAGCCCACATACCATAACAAAAAGGTAGATAATTGTGTCATAAAATGACTAACTTTCAGGAGGTTATTAATGGGGTGAATGAGTCGTTCAATGGGTAAAGTTAGAATAATAAACAGGGTTAAATGTTGGGAATATTTGCCCCACTGAGCGCGGCCGAAGAGGAGCAGACTTAGACCGATGGCTGTAGTCAGGGGGAGGAAATAAATGAGCCAATTTTGAGCGGCGAGGGGGGCTTGATTGAGGACTAAAAAGAGAATCCAAACTCCCGCTAGGAAGAGATGAGGGGGGGTGGGGTGGGGGTGGGGGGTGACTTGGTTTGGGCGGAGGCGTAGGATAAAGGCGATCGCAAATAAAACCGTTGTCGCCTGTAAACTGCTGAGTCCTGCCACCCCCAGCACATGAAGAGTCAACGCAAAAATCACCCCACCCATGCCTAAGAGGACTTGACTCATCCTAGTCAGAGAGCGAAACCACGTTAAAGCCATCATAATTCTTGGGTTGTCTAAGTTTCCAACATCAGACCTTCGTTAAAGGGGATTGTATCGCAGGAAATCCCCCATCAGAGGGTTTTCTCCCCTTCGGGCGGGTTATTAATTCTTTGTAGAATATTCCTCAATCCTGAGTTAGACTACAAGTTAGCTATGTTTCTGGGGTCTACCATGCCATCCTCACTTATTAAATCTCTCAGCATTTTAGGTCTAACTCTAGGCTCTCTGAGTTGGTCGTTACCCGCCCTTGCTCTAGATTTCAGCTTTTCCTTTCAAAGTGTGAGTGGGACAATTACCGGAGTTCCACCGGGGGGCGGTGGTGCGAGTCAAGTCACAGTAACAAATTCCCCCATTGGTGGCAGCATCGGAAACTATGGGGGAGGTGGAACCTTTAATATTTCTGGGGGGAATATCTCCAGCGCCAACTTCACCGGGACTTTTGGCGGCAATACCCTAACCTTTTCCGCTACAAACGGGAGTCTGGGGGGGATTTCCGGGCCTGTTACCTTTTCCCCGTTAGGTGCGGCCGCTGCTCCTTGGGATTTTAACCCCACCGTCGCGTTACTGGTCGGGGCTGGAGTTTGGGCAGTAGCATCTCGACGGAAAAAAGGCCGCCAAACCGCAGAAAATCCCGCCCCCACTACCCTTATTCCTAACCTTTCCTCAAGCTCCTCTGATGGAGTATAGTCGAGGAGGTAAAGACTGACTACACAGGGTTTTAGCATTTTGTCTCAATCTGATCTTTCCCCATCCACCCCCCCCAACTCTGACCCATCCTCAGACCCCCCCTCCCCCAAATCTGCCAATCTTGCCCCACCCCCCACCGCTGAGGGGTGGTCAAAAGCCCCCAACAAAAGCAGAAGACGGGGGATTGTTTTGTCTGAAAATGCTCTCTATCATTCCCTCTCCCTCCTGCCCCTTGTTGGTTACGCCTTACTCCTCTTTACCCTCGTTGATTTTGTGTATTTAGTCGTCCCTCCTCGTTTAACCGACCCCATTTGGCAGTTTGAAGTAATGGGGGGATTAGTCGAACGAATTTGGGCGCCCTTATTAGGATTTGTTTGTATTTTCTACAACCGTCAAGAAAAACTCACACGCTGGCAAATGCGGCGCTTACGGTTGCTCTCTTGGTTCGCTTTATTATTAGGATTAACCTACCTCTTCCTCCTCCCCTTGGGATTAGGCAATACTTGGCGGATTCATCAATTCAATAAAATCCAAGTAGAAGACCAAATTTCCCGCGAAATTTTCCAAGTGAATCAACTGCGCAATCGTCTACAATCTGCTACCACTATTTCCGAGTTAAATGATGTGGCGCAGGTGGTTAATTTCACGGTGGAATCTCCCAATAATCTCGCTACCTATCGCAATCAAATCCGAGTTAAAATTGACGAAGCAGAACAGGAATTTATGCGGCAAGTAGGGATTCAGTGGGAAACGCAAAAACTAACCCTGCTCAAAAACTCTGTCAAACTGAATATCGGAACAATTCTCTCTGGAGTGTGGTTAATTTTGGTTTGGATTCGCACTCATTGGGCGCGTCAACGGTATTAATTCAGCCTAAAGCCAACTGCTCACATCTCTTAATTCTGGGGGAATCACCACATCAGGGGGGAATTCTAAAACTGTTTCTGAGATGCCTAAATAGCCCGATTCAGCAAAAGATAATAACAGTCGATTTAAGGCGACCCAAACGGGGGGATCAAATTCCCAATTTCCTCCCCTTGGGGCGTAACAACTGATAGATTTTAATGCCCAAAAGTAACTATTCCGCACCACAGATCCCCCTTTTTTATACTTAGGGACATCTTCTGCCTGGAGGAGTAAAATATTATCTTCAAAAGTAGCCCGCATAATCAGGTATCCGTTTTGACATTCTCGCCGCCAAGCTGCGCTGTAACGGGAGTCCTCTTGCGACATTTAACCACAAGTAGAGTGGGATTGCTTCTGGCCTCCCCACAGGTCTAGGCAAGAGGGGGGAGCGTCAATCTCCCGCCCAAGTCCCCTCCTGCTGATACAATAAGGAGAGCAATTTGTTGGCTTAAAAGGGTAGGGCATGGTAACGACGGACGGAAAAATCGCCACTTCTGAAAACAGCGCGTTTGATTTAGTAGGGTATCTGGCAGAGCAGAAAGTCAGGGTAGAAGAAGCATTGGACCAGTTGCTACCCATTACAGAACCGCCTACGATTTATAAGGCAATGCGTTACTCGCTGTTAGCAGGGGGGAAACGACTACGGCCGACTCTGTGTTTGGCGACTTGCACCCTGTTGGGGGGAACGGCGGAGATGGCAATGCCAACGGCCTGCGCTATGGAAGTGATTCATACCATGTCTTTGATTCATGATGACTTGCCCGCGATGGATAATGACGACTATCGCCGGGGACAACTGACGAATCATAAGGTTTTTGGGGAGGATATGGCGATTTTGGCGGGGGATGCCCTGTTGGCCTATGCTTTTGAGTTAATCGCTAGCCAAACGGAAGGGGTGCCGCCGGAACGGGTGTTAAAGGCGATCGCGCATTTAGCCCATGCGGCTGGGGCTGGGGGCTTAGTGGGCGGTCAGGTGGTGGATTTGGAGTCGGAAGGGAAGGCCGATATTACGGTGGATACCTTGACGTTTATCCATACTCACAAAACCGGGGCGTTGCTGGAAGCCTGTGTGATCTGTGGGGCGCTGATTGCGGGGGCCGGGGAGGAGGATTTACAACGCCTCTCCCGCTATGCGAAAAATATTGGGTTAGCGTTCCAGATTGTAGATGATATTCTCGATATTACCTCGACCCAAGAGGAGTTAGGCAAGACGGCCGGAAAGGATTTGGCGGCTCAAAAAGTGACTTATCCCAGTTTGTGGGGGATTGAGGAGTCACGGGTACAGGCACAACGGTTAATTGATGAGGCGATCGCGGCTTTAGCGAATTATGACACCAAAGCTGACCCACTGCGGGCTTTAGCTCGGTTCATTGTGGAGCGCAAAAACTAACAGAGCCCGGGTGTCGGGTGTTGTTTTGGCTCATGTTTCTCAACCCGAACGACGAACGATAAAGAACCAATCATGCAGGACTTTGGCGAAATTTTGGGAAATCATGTTTTAATCGCGGCGATCGCAGCCTGTTTAATCGCCCAGTGCCTCAAGGCAATTATTGGCTTGATTCGGGATGGCACCGTCAACTATCGGACGTTGTTTAGTACCGGGGGAATGCCCAGCGCCCATTCAGCGTTAGTGGCGGCCTTGGCGACAGGGGTAGGGCAAAACCAAGGCTGGGCAAGTACCGACTTCGCCATTGCCTGTCTATTTGCGGTGATTGTCATGTATGATGCCGCCGGAGTCCGCCAAGCCGTGGGCAAACAAGCGCGGATTCTCAATCAAATTATTGACGAGATGTTACAAGAAGATCAGGAAGTGAGCGAGGAACGGTTAAAAGAACTGTTAGGGCACACCCCGGTTCAGGTCTTGGCAGGACTCACGTTAGGGATTTGTATTGCTGTGGTGGTAGAGAGTTTCTTCTAGTTTTTTCTAATCAGGGTTTGCTGAATATCCCTAATCCACCAGCCCCATATATCCCCTCCAGCCCGGTTAAGGGGGGGGTGGAGGCGCAAAAACACCTGAAGCCGGGGGAAAGGGGCTTGCTGGGCTGGCTGGGGTCGAATGCTGGGAGCGGACGATCACCACCTCCACCCCCACCACTTCCTGCAAGTACCGCCCCCACTGTTGACTGATGGTTAGGTTTTGAAATCCTCCCAGACGAGTCATAGTCTCCCCTCGATGCACACACACCGTTAAATTCTCAGTTGTGGGGAGACTGCGACGCAATAAATCCTGCTCACTCCAAGAGGGAGTCCTTGCCAAAATAATATAGGCTTCCGACTGGGGAGGACGACAGGGGGGATAACTTTGAGCGTTGGCGTAATGTCTCGTTCCTAGTATGACCTCTCCTACCACGAATAAACTTAATAAGTCTAAACCAATCGACAATAACTTGATTCTTCGCTTCATTTTGATTTAAGACACAAAATTTGACCTTGCTTGCTCCCGATGGCTGCATTGTTTAACAAATTGCTGACTATTATGGCAGAAGTCTAAAACTTCAGTCAAAATGGAACAAGAGTGCTAAGAATCTATAGCAATCCTCAATAGGTTGTGGTAGGGGAAATTCATCAATTCTCCCTAGGATCTGGGTTCAAGTCCCCAAAATATTACAACTCAAATCTGATGGCTATAGCTTGCTCTTCTCTTGATCTGATGAAACTACCGGACTTAGGGAATGAATTCTCCTGCTTTTAATATTTTACTCATTGAAGATAGTAGAACTGATGCTCTTATCTTAAAGCAATCTTTAAGTAAAATAGCACCTAATGAGTTTTTGATCAACCATGTTTTTAGCCTAAAATCATCTTTTCTTCTCCTACAACAATATGATTTTGATGCCATTATTCTTGATTTATTTTTACCCCAAAACCAAGAACTAGAAGCCCTCAAAAAAATTCAAAAAACTTTTCCAAATATTCCAGTTGTCGTTTTAACCGGGATTAAAGATGATCAGTTAGCTTTACAAGCTCTACGGGAAGGCGCGCAGGATTATTTTGTCAAGGGAGAATATTTGGGGGAAGGCTTAGTGCGGGGAATTCGTTATGCTATTGAACGAGCGCAAATTTTAGAGACTGTGCGCCAACAGAGACGACGAGAACAACTGCTCGTTGAAATTGCCAGACGGATTCATGCTTCCTTAGAACTGTCGGTTATCTTAGAAACAACAGTGATAGAAATTCGCCATTTTTTAGGAGCAGATCAAGCCGCAGTTTATAAATTCTCTGCTCCCGATCAGTCTCATTTTATTGCTGAATCTGTTGTGAATAAAGCTCCTTCTTTACTCAATCAATCCCTGAACAACCGTTATTTTTTTGAACTTTTGTTTTTGCCCATTGAAGCCGATAGTAAAGTAGCATTGCATGATGTGAGACAGGTGGGATTAGCCCCAGAGGATCTGAAGGATTTTGAAAAGCATCAAATTCGGGCAATAGTCCTAGTTCCCATTGTCTTAGAACAGGAGTTATGGGGCTTACTTTGTATTCATCAATGTTTTCGGGCGCGTCAGTGGCAAGAATGGGAGATTGATTTATTAAAGCAGGTGACAATTCAATTAGCCATTGCCATTCATCAAGCCCAACTCTATCAAAAACTGGAACGGTTTAATGAACAACTTCAGCGTTTAGTGGCTATTGATGGCTTAACCCAAATTGCTAATCGTCGTCAATTTGATCACTATTTACAACAACAATGGAAGCGTTGTAGATGGGAACAGTCGGCGATGTCTTTGATTCTCTGCGATGTTGATTATTTTAAGCTTTACAATGATTGTTATGGGCATCAACAGGGGGATGATTGTTTATGTCGTGTGGCTAAAGTTCTAGAAGGGGCGGTCAAGCGTCCTAGTGATTTAGTTGCACGCTATGGGGGGGAAGAATTTGTGATTATTTTACCGAATACTAATTTACAGGGAGCCTTACGAGTGGCACATGGGATTCAGCAAGCGGTGCGCAATTTGGAAATTCCCCATTTGTTGTCTTCGGTGAGTCGTTGGGTCACGATGAGTTTAGGGGTAGCCACTTTATATCCTTGTGGTAATGCTATCCCTGAACAGTTGATTCAAAGTGCAGATGAGGCGATGTATCAGGCGAAGGAGTTAGGCCGCAATTGTATTGTTGTGGCTCAATCTTGTCCTGTTCAAAATCCTTAAATCCCAATAAAATAGAGTCCGCATCGCTCTTAGGAGGCTTATCTAGCACGGACTCTGTGAGGGAATCAGATCAGTTGGGGTATGGGATCAAATCAAAAGGGAAGGATTCAAGCGTTCAAGGGATCAATCAGAAAGACAAGGACGGACGCACTACACCCCATGTATAGAAACGCCTCACGACTTACTATAGTCGTCCTGTCTCTTGATCAGTTCTTTGAGTTGTACGCTCACACTCATTTCTCCTGATTGCAGTTTCACTGTAGCAGGCAAAAATAAGGAAAATATGAGGACTGAGCGAGAAGGGGAAAAATTTCTAGTTCACACCGGAACATCCCAGCCTAAAAAGTCGGCGACGCGATCGCACAACGTCAAGGGATTAAATGGTTTAGTAATCACCCCAGCAATTCCCATCTGTGCGAACTTCTCCCGATCCTCGGGTAATGCTTTAGCCGTCAACAGAATAACAGGAGTTTGGCTGCGACTGTTGTTTTGTTGCAATTGATCAAAAAACTGAAAGCCATCTAAATCTGGCATAGAAATATCAAGGAGAATGGCATCAAAGGAATCTTTATCTAGTCGTTGCAATCCTTCTTGACTCGATTGAACGGTGATCGTATTCCAGCCTCCTAAGTCTTCTAAACAGGCTTTTACGACTTCAAGAATACGTTCTTCATCATCAATCACTAATAGGGTTTTATTGCTCATGGATTACTCTTGCGGAAATGCTACATCACTTAGCGTTAGTTTTCACGGACTGGAGAGAACAGGCCTTAGATTACCTGATTGTGAGACAAGTTGACAATGTGGAAATTTCGGAGAGAGACAAGTTCAGAGACAAGAATAGATAGGTTTTTATGCACCTATCATGATGAGGGTTCCCCAGTGAATTTAAGGGAATTGAGCTAGAAATCCCCAAAAAACTAACTTAAAATACGACGAAGTTGTTCTATGGCTACTGGATCCAATGTAATTTTTAACTCTAATTGTTCTGTTGGATCTTGAAATAAAATCACCGCATTCTCTCCCGATTTTGCCCCGGCTACATTGGGTTTCGTAACGGTTATGGTGGTGTACTGAATTTGGGGGGTTGAAACCCGAATCACTAATTGCTGTTGTGCCTGAGAATAAATATAGAGTTCCTGACGGCCGGGGTGAAATTCTAATTTGCGCAGGGTAATGCTATGTTCAAATTCTTCCTCTTGTTTCGACCAATATAAAGTAATCCCGCCAACACGAGTATTTTTTAGAGTTACAGTTTCATCAAAGCGTTGAGTAGACCAGTCTAAATCCCGAACTTGTTCAGAAGGAGGCAGTAAACGTTGAGCAAAAATCATGTCTTGTCCGGCTAAACT
This sequence comes from Spirulina subsalsa PCC 9445, assembly GCF_000314005.1. Lineage (NCBI taxonomy): Bacteria > Bacillati > Cyanobacteriota > Cyanophyceae > Spirulinales > Spirulinaceae > Spirulina > Spirulina subsalsa. The sequence continues at coordinate 973,573 of NZ_JH980292.1, read as the reverse complement.
TTCCCACCATTGTTTAACCTGAAGAAAGACTTCTGAATTGTGGGGATCTGTGCTGTTATGTTCCCAAGTGATGAAGTTAGACATGAGCGCGAAATGAGGGAGAAAGGAGTAGAGACTGAAGAAGGCACAATAGGCAGACGGGGAATGGGTCGGGTCATGAGTGGTTAGGACTCAAATATTGACATGAATGGTATCCCCCCCTACATTATACGGGTTAGCTGAAGAGATTGGGGAACTTATGGGCGATCGCACCGCAACACATTCTAAGGCCGTCCTCTGCGGCTATTATGGCAAAGGCAACGGGGGCGATGAAGCCCTCTTAGCCACTCTTTTACAAATGTTACCCCCCACAGTGCAGCCCATTGTCCTGTCGGGCAATCCCCGAGATACTTTTGAACGGTATCAGGTGGAAACTTGCGATCGCACCTCTGCCTTTAGAATTTTAGAAGCCCTACAACAATCCGATTACTTCATCTGGGGGGGAGGGAGTTTAATGCAGGATGTCACCAGTTTAGTCAGCCCCATTTATTATGGCGGATTAATGGCGCTCGCCCAGCAACGAGGCTTAAAAACCATCGCCTGGGCCCAGGGAATTGGCCCCCTCGGGCGCCCCTTTACCCAGTGGCTAACTCGCCAAGTTTTAGAAGGCTGTCATGCCGTCAGCGTGCGGGATGCTGCCTCCGCCCAACTCCTCAGCCAGTGGGGGATGAATGCCGCCCTTGCCCCGGATCCCGTTTGGGCGTTAGAAGACACTTCCCCCCCCTACTCTCCCCCCTCCGATTCCCCCATCATTGCCGTTAATTTACGCCCTCACCCCACCTTGACCCAAAAACGTCTAAAACATCTCACCCAAGCCCTAGCGCGCCTGCAAGCCGCCACAGAGAGCCTAATTCTATTCGTTCCCTTCCAGAAAAGCCAAGACTTACCCTTAGCCGAGGCGATCGCACCTCAACTCCCCGGCAAGCATCAAATCCTCACCCTAGAAGATCCCCGCCAACTCAAAGGACTCTTTAAACAGGTACAATTCACCATCGGAATGCGCCTCCACAGCCTGATCATGGCCGCCGCCCAAGCCTCCCCCTGTTTCGCCCTCAGCTACGATCCTAAAGTCACCCAACTCATGCACAGCCTCAATCTTCCGGGCTGGGAATTAAGCCAACTCCCCGATGATGCCAACACCCTCTATGAAACATGGCTCACCCATTATCACGCCAAAACCCCCCTAAATCCTAATAAAATTCAAGCCCTTTGTGATGCCGCCCGTCTTCATCAACAATTACTCTGGCAAGTGATTGATTAACGCGAAACCCAACAATTAAAAACAATGCCCCATCTAGAAACTCAGTTTCTCCCATGAAAGACCTGTTCAATCATCTGACTACCTCCCAATTGATGCGCTATCTACTCATCTTTATTCTAGGTTGGGTCATCATCGAACTATTAGCCTACTTTGAACACATTATCATCATCTTTACCTTCGCCGCCATCCTCGCCTTTCTCCTCAACTATCCCGTTCAATTCCTCAAAAGAATTTTACCTCATACCCTAGCCGTCGGCCTTGTTTTCGGTTTAACCTTAGCCCTATTTGTGGGTTTAACCATCCCCTTGGGTATCACCATTTTAGCCCAAGCCGAACAACTTTTAAGTCAATCTCCCGAATTACTAGAATCCCTCACCGAAGTCTTAGATGATCTGCAAAACGTTCTAGCCAACTGGAACATCAGAGCCAACGTCGGCGCTATTGAAGACCAACTGCAAGACCAAATTATAGCCGGTTTAGGCGTGGGATTATCCACCCTACAAAGCTTTCTCTATAACCTAGTTAACCTCATTTTAATAGCCGTTGTCGCCTTCTTTATGTTACTCGATGGCTTACCCATTTGGGAACTAATTCTTAAACTGTTTCCCCCCTACTTACGAGAACCCATTAACACCGCTATTAAAGAAAACTTTTTAGGCTTTTTTTGGGGCAGACTCTTACTCTCCATTTTCTTTGGTATATCCTGTTTAATCGTCTTTGCCTTATTACAAGTTCCCTACAGTCTTATTCTAGCCGTCATTGCCGGAGTATTTGACCTGATCCCCGGCATTGGTGCCACCCTTGGCATTAGTCTTGTCACCCTGATCCTACTACCCCAAGGCCTTTGGCTCGGCATAAAAGTTTTAATTACCTGTGTTGTCTTACAACAAGTCGAAGAAAACTTACTCATGCCTCACATTATGAAAGACTCCATCAACTTAAACCCTATTATTATGTTTTTTGCCTTACTGGTTGGGGCGAGAATTGCCGGATTATTAGGAGTCTTTTTAGCCATTCCCGTGGCGGGTGTTATTGTGCGCTTAAGTCAAGTGGAAACCCCTAAGACAGACGCATAAGTTTATATCGGTTCTTAAACTCCGCCTGTTGTCGTTTATGATCTACAATGGGCGCAGGATAACCACAAGCTTCGCGCTCTGCTTTGGGTATTTTTCCCGTCACTAAATATTCACTCTCCACTGAACTTAATTCTCTCACCCATTGACGAATATATTCTCCGTCTGGGTCGAATTTTTGGGCTTGACTGGCGGGGTTAAAAATGCGTAATGGTTTCGGATCCATGCCACTAGAGGCGCTCCACTGCCACCCCCCATTATTCGACGCTAAATCCCCATCAACAAGGGTTTGCATAAAGTATTTTTCACCCCAACGCCAATCAATGATTAAATCCTTGGTTAAAAAACTGGCCACAATCATCCGACAACGATTGTGCATCCATCCCGTTTCATTTAATTGACGCATGGCAGCATCTACAATGGGATAGCCCGTTTTGCCCTCACACCACGCTTGAAAATGGTCTTCATTATTATCCCAAGGGAAATCTTGAAAGGCCTCTCGATAAGGCCCCTCTGCCAATTCTGGGAAAAAATATAGAGCGTGTTGATAAAATTCCCGCCAAGCTAGTTCTTGTTGCCAAGTTTGGATATTATCCCGCGCTTCATCACTGCGCGCTGTGCTATAAAGTTCTGCGGTTTTTTGCCAAATTTGACGAATCCCTAGCACCCCAAACTTTAAGGCTGGACTTAATAAAGATGTGCCATCCAGGGCGGGAAAATTTCGTTGTTCGTCATAAAAAACCAGTGCCTGATCACAAAATTGTTCTAGTCTTTCTTCGGCCGCTGCCTTGCCGGGATTGAGTAAAAATCCATTGTCCCAAGAATAGCCTAAAGCCTCGGCAGTGGGGAGAGAAACCGCGCCCAAGTCTTGGAGAATTTGCTGTTCTGAGTCGGTTAAAGGGGTTAAAGGTTGAATCAGACCAACGGGGTCTAGTTTGGGCTGTTTCAGCCAGTTTTTCCAAAAGGGGGTATAGACTTTATAGGGTTCTCCGGTTTTGGTTTGAATGTCACCGGGCGGGTGTAAAAGTTGATCCCAATGGGTAAAAACTTTAATCCCCAGTTGCTCTAATTGGGTTTTAATTTGCTCATCTCGTTGTCTGGCATAGGGTTCTATGTCTTCTGTCCAAAAAACCGCTTCACTGTTTAAGGTTTGAGCAAGTTTGGGTAAAAGTTCTTGAGGTTGTGCGGCGAAAAAGTGTAAGTCACTGCCTAGAGTTTGATACTGTTGTTGTAGGTCTGCTAAACAACCGATGAGATAGGCTACACGGGCGGGAGCAATATCATCTCGTTGTAAAATGTTGGGGTCAAAGCAGAATAAGCTGATAAGTTTGCATCCGTGAGTTTGGCTATATGTTTGGGCGTGATTCAGTCCTAAATGATCGGTTAAACGTAAATCGCGCCGATGCCAGCATAAAATCGTTTTGCTCATGATGGTTTGTTCCTGTTGGGGCTTCCCGCTTCTATTTTTCTAGGCAACAAAACTATACACCGTTCTCCTCTGTGGAAGAACGGCGTAAGACGATCAGGGAATGGGCGTTAATTCCCACAAGGGAATGGGGAATTTCCGGCAAATTTGTTAAAGCATACTACGAAGCATCCAGGCGGCTTTTTCGTGAATGCTCATCCGTTCCACTAATAAATCAACGGTTGATTCATCATTGGCCTTTTCTGCGTTGGGGAAAACGGCTCTCGCGGTGCGCACGACGGCTTCGTTGGCTTCTACGAGGAGGCGAATCATGTCGGTGGCTTCGGGAACGCCGCGTGTTTCGGCGATGGAACTCAGTTCGGCATATTCACTATAGCTCCCGGGTGCAGGATAACCCAAGGTGCGAATCCGTTCGGCGATCGCATCTACAGCTAGCGCCAGTTCGGTGTATTGTGTCTCAAACAAGGTATGCAGGGATTGAAACATCGGTCCGGTAACGTTCCAGTGGAAGTTATGGGTTTTCAGGTACAAGCTATAGGTGTCAGCCAATAACCGGGATAACCCTTCTACAATACTTTTGCGATCACCTTCTGAGATACCGATATTTACTGGGGCTTCCATAGTTCAATCTCCGTTTCAACTTCTTAATCATACTCGTTATGACTTCGTTTTGTCAAATGTGGGACGTGGGGGCTATTCCACAATTCCCCGGCCATTGGCGCGAAATTCTTCGACTGTTTGTTCTGAATATTCGTGATAAGTCAGCGCCTGTAACATGGGCAGGGGTAAGGTGAGATGATGCGCCCCCGCTTGGATAGCGCCCGCCGCTTCGGCGGACGATTTTAAACTGGCGGCTAAAATTTGGGTGGGGGTATGCTGTAACACCTGAGCCATTTCGTAGACTAAGGCGATGCCATCCCCCAGTAGACGACTCGCCCGATTGACGTAGGCGATCGCATATTTTGCCCCCGTTTCTGCCGCAACAACCGCCTGTGCTGCACTATAAATCCCCGTAATAGAACAGGCAACCTCCCCCGAAAGACGCGCCGCAACGGTAAACCCCAAGGGAGTAGCCGGAATCTTCAACACCAACTTTTCCCCCACCACCTCCCGCGCTTGAGCCGCTTCTTGCATCATTCCCTCAACCTCTACCGCCGTGAGTTGATAATATAACTCCCCCGGACAAATTGCCGTCAACTTCTCCAGGGTGGTGATAGGGGAGAGCGGACTTTTCGCCAACAGCGTGGGATTCGTCGTA
>NZ_ALVR01000010.1 GCF_000314005.1 Spirulina subsalsa PCC 9445 | reverse complement strand
GCATCCATCAAATCCACCTGCTGGAAAATAACACCTGGAATTCTGGTAGTGATCGGGCGCACGTCCAGAACCTCAATTTCCCGAAAACTAGCGACATGAGCAACAAACCCATCCACTCGTGAGCCTACATCCACATGTTTCCGAGGTGTGGCTTCATATATCCAACGTGCTACTAGCAAGTCCTGCCAAAAGTATTCGCTCTTGGTGATACCACCCTCTTCGTAGCGATCATGTAAACAGGGCATCCAGACTAGCAATCCGTTGTAGCTCTTGCGGAATTCCCACCAATCGAAAATAAAGCGCGGTAGACCACGCAGGAAACGAATCAGCCTTAGAGGGTCAATGCCGAACTGGGCAGATAGTAACCAATAAGTTTTTAATAATGACTGTTTAGCAAACGTCATATTGTTTCTCTTTTTTCCAGCAAATAATGTCCAATTGCTAAATACCGTAACCCCGAGTTGTCCATTGTATGAATAGCATCCCTTGGTGAGCAAACATTTGGTTCTCCATGCAGATTAAAACTTGTGTTTAAGACAGCACCAATTCCAGTTAGTTTTTTGAATTCGGAAATGAGTTCATAATACTCAGGATTCCACTGTTGCAGCACGCACTGGGGTCTGGCTGTTTTATCACGAGGGTGAATGGCGGCTTTCAAGTGCTGACGGGCAAGATCAGTAGTATCAAAGGTAATCACCATGTAGGGAGCAAATATTTTGTTGTGATTTACGATATACCTTGGCATATCACTATCGAGGATGCTTGGAGTGAAGGGCATCCAGAAATCACGGTTCTTAATGGAAGCATTAATTAACTCGATAGTTTCAAAGTTACTTGGATTCGCTAGAATCGAGCGATTTCCTAAAGCCCTAGCACCGAATTCCATTCTCCCCGCATATCGAGCAACGACCTCATTATCAGCTAGCAATTGCGCTACGCTACGGCTAATATTTTCTGGGCGACGGATTAAGTAGCGTTGCTCAACTTTTGAATTAATCAATTCCTCTTCAATATCTTGCTCAGAATAGGTCATGCCTAAATATAGGTCTTCAAATGGCTTGAGCTTACTGGATTTAGTTGATTGCATAGTTCCCCAATAGGCTGCGCCTATGGCTGTACTTTCATCTGCTGCCGATGGCATAACAAAGTACCGATCCATTTCAACCTGCTGCAAAACCTTCTGGCAAGCCTTAACATTCATGAATACTCCACCTGATACGGCAACGTTGCGAATACCTGTTTTTTCTGTCCAGTAGCGAATCCATTGGATAATTAGTTCTTCCACTAATGCCTGAATCGCACCAGCTACGTTATCGAATCGCTGGTGAAGAATTATCGAATCTAGCACTCTCGTTAATGCAGTTGGCGGATACTTGGAGACAAATTGGCCAGTTTCGTCAATCCAGATTAACTGACGAAGTTTATCAAGGATTGACTTGTAGTATTTCTCAGATGAATAAGGGGCGAGACCCATGACTTTGAATTCATGTTCTCCAGCTTTCATGCCAAGGAGTGCTGTAATCGCTGAGTAGAAATAGCCTAACGAGTTTCGGTGGTCTGTCTTTTGAATTAGCTCAAGTTTTTCTCCAGAAATCCTACTTACTGTAGCTGAAACATAGTCTCCCACTCCATCTAAAGTAAAAACTAATGCTTGACTCCAGTCCTGGATATGCGGAAACACACTGTAGGCATGAGCGGCATGATGCTTCATAAAACGAATTTTTTCCGGTGGCAATCTAGTTGCAGAACTCCAATACTCAAGACTTTCTTTGTACAAAGACTGATTTTTTTCAGTGACACTTCTAGCTTTCCACTGTGAAAGCTTCCACATAAGTTCTGATGATTGAAATTTACCAGCATTTTTGATTTCAGGCGATAAAAAATAGCCATATTGAAAAGGTTTAAATTGATGCTGTTTTAAAAATAAATATCCGTGAAGAGATTGCTGAAATAAAGTAGCTGATTCAACAAGGTTTGGCTGGCAGATGTTTTCATATATGTAAGCTAGAGTTTTTTCTGGAAACCCAGTGGAATTCTTGATTCGGTTTAGCCGCTCTTCGCTTTGGCAAAAGATCAGTTTGCCATTGTGGACTACTGCAACTGTTGCATTATGCCCGTAGTGAATGCCAAGAAAGAAGTTAGTCATGATTAAGTTTAGTTCTTACTGGTTCGCAAAAATATTTCCTAGCCGAGTGTTTCTTAGGATAACCAAACAGTTTTCTAACTGGCCAACTTAGCTTCGGGATGTGGATAAATGTATAGAGTAATGAAAAGTAAACTGCATAACCCAATGGTAAATATTCATAAGATTTTTTGTACCAAACCAAAAAATGATTTTTCATCAATTGATTATCAACATTCTCCACACTGGTTTTAAAGCTGTAGATGTTACGATAGCTAACATTGGGAACATCAACCACTGAACCCAAAGACAATAAATATAAAATCAAAAACTTTTCAGGTGTTGATACGTTTCTTTCAAATTTAAAGTTACGCATATATGAGGTTCTAAACATTCCATACATCAAATTATCTGTTATGTCTGTAGTCAAATATCTTGTAAGTCTTTTGAAGAGCGAACCCTGTAAACCATATGGAGGCTCATCTTTTATAAAGATTTTTCCAATACCATCTACATATTCTACATCTCCGATAGCCAAAACACTATTTGGACTACTCATCAATGCAGACACATAGTTAGAAATTAAATCTGGATCGTTATAATCATCATCATCACAAAACCAGATACAAAACTCACCATTAGCATTTCTTAAAATAAATTCAAAATTGTAGGTAGCACCTCGATTCTGATCGTGCCGATAGTATCTAATTTTAGGGTTTGTTGAGTAGCTTTTAATAAGGGTATTAATTTCAGTTTCTGGTTCTGTACAGTTATCTGCAATCAATATTTCAATATTCTCATAATTTTGTGCAAGGGCACATTCAATTGTATGCTGCAAGCCTTTTACTCTGTTGCAAGTAGGTATTCCAATAGTTACTAAAGGATTAAAGTTCATTTCACTTTTTTAAAGCTAATTACTTTCAGGTTTAACAAATTATCTAAAAAATTTTAGAATCATAAAGTGATTCACAATTGAATCTCTCAGCAATTTTGCAGAAGCAAAACTTACCCAAAAACTAGCAAATGAAAGAAATAGAATGCTCATTAAATTAATATATTTATTACTGATTGAATTTGGCCATATCAAAAAACAAACAAGGTTTAATAAAAATACTAGCAGAATTGGCTTTACAATTGATTTCAATCCCCAATCATAAAAAGAGACTTTAAAATATTTATTCAATGTCAAACTCAAAAATATGTGTAAAACGAGGCTAATTAATGAAGATAAAACTGTAACAAGTGCAGTGCCAATCAAGCCAAAATTTGAAGTAACTACCAGTAATATCGGTAAAGTAAAAATGATATTAGCTATATTAATGTAGACACCAATACTGGGTTTTCCGTAAGCAATCTGCAATTGGTAAAGCATCCATGTAGGACTGGATATTAGGATACCTGATGCTAGTATGGAAACTATTAGACCAGTCATGCTTGCAAGTTTTTCATCACCAGACCAAATGAAGATAATATTCTTCCCTTGGAATATCAAAATGATTGCTATTGTTCCTAAAAAAACGGATACCATCTGTGATGATTTTAAAAATATGAGTTCTAATTCACTCTTTTTATTTTTTGCTATAAGTTCTGCAAAGCGTGGAAAGACGGCTTGATTGACCGGTCCTAACATGACTCCTAGTATCCCAATCACTGTGTTCGCTAAGGAGTAATACCCTAAATCGCTTAATGGGAGATATCTGCTAATCAATATTTTATCTGTTGCACTTAGCAGTAACCCTGTCAAGGTTCCAGTTACCATTCCCCCTGCAAACCGCCACACGGATTGTAGAGAATCAATCGAGAAATGCCCTCTCCGAACCCCCCTAGGTAAACTGCTGTAGGTTGTAATTGCCAAAATCATAAGCGTGACGACCGAAACCACCGCTTGCCAAAGAAAGAATGCTTTGATGGTAGGTGACACCCATATCAGAATCCCCACAGACCCCAGACCGCGTAAGGTTGCCATGATGCTGTTTACAACATTAAACAGCACCTGTCGCTGTAGACCGATAATAGCGCTACGGTAAATGCCCTCGGCGAAACGCAACGCAGTAACAAACCCCATGATGGTAAAGGCTTGGGCGACAACATCTACTGGGATAGCTTCGGCTTTAAGCCAAGAACTAGCAATCCAGTGCGCTCCTATGGCAATGCTTCCGGCGATTAATAGGGCAATGCCTAATGCGATCATCTCAATGCTCCGCAGTAAGTCGCGAATTGACTCATTACTGTGACCACCACCAGTAAAGCGAGCCATCTCACGGCCAAGAGTAGGTGTCATCCCCATATCTAACAAACCTAGCCAAGCCTGTAGCACAGCAAACAGACCAATCAATCCATAAGCTTCAATCCCCAGGTACTTAATGTACTGGGGAATGAAGGCCAGCCCCATCAGCGCGACCCAACCTTGTCCAATATAGTTAGCAATGAGATTCCGTTTCAGTGTCATTGGTGGATTAATGGACACGCTTTAAGTACCCGTCAGGAGCGACGGTAATGAGTAGCTTGTGCTGAATGCTTTTATCAATTTCAAATTCGGGGTGGGTTTTGAGATATTCCCAAACGGCAGTTTTGGGGTTATTACCTACTGCCCAAGGTCTGTCAGAAAACATATCATCAGGTAAATCTTCGATTATGGTGTCGAATACCACACAATAGCTGCCGACTGAAACCAATGGCGCATAGGCTTCTAATTCAGCCAGAACATGATTGTGAGTGTGGTTGCTGTCCAGGCAGACTAAGATTTTTTTCTTGTTAGCAGCTTTCGCTTTTACTTGCTCAATGATTTCAGGGTCAATGCTCGAACCTTGAATCATTGAGATGCGCTTAAACATAGGATGAGCCTCTATAGCCTCTCGATTGTGCTGACGAATGTCAATATCTAGACCCAATACTTCAGCATCTTGAGATCCGCCGCAAGCAGCATTAAGTTCTAACATAGAGGCAGAAAAAATCAGCGAGCCCCCGTGAGCAATGCCAGTTTCGATAATCAGGTCAGGTTGAATTGACCAAATTAACTCGTGCATGGCGAGGATATCAATCGGCGTTTGAATAATTGGCCGACCCAGCATACTGAAGTTATACATATACTTATGCTTGAAAGCACGTGCAAGCCAATGTAGAGAAATGTTATGCCATTCCTTGTCCTTGCTGTAAGCATTAATTGCCTGCTCTCTCTCATGTTGAAAAGCTTGCATGGGATTTGATTCAATCATGGTCTGAACCTTTATTAACTATTTTTTCTCTCAATCAATCATAGTATTGTGCGTAGAGTGCAAAATGGTTATGCAATAATACCTGCAACTTTGCGGAGGCTAATCAAATCCTCCTTATGAAGTTGTTTGGCAAGCTCCCATTTTACAATTTCAGGAATCACTTCAACTCTAGTATTTTCAAAATCAATATAAGCACACTCATAAGGTGGATAAAAAAATGCTCTAGCTATTCGCTGGATAGTGTGTTGATCTGCGTCAACTGGAATTCTTTTAAGTTTTTCAAAATCTTTTTTCTTTAAGTAACGCATTCGGGAAGGATCTTGGTTTATCTTCGGTAATTCTTTGCAATCTTCCACCATAGTCATGAATTCTTTAAACAAAAGAATCATTTCTTCTTGAGATTTTTGTTCTAATGAAACTGCTGTTTCTTTTTCTGGATCAATCTGAAAACGATTGACTTTGAGCAACGGCCCCGTATCAAAACCTTCATCCATATGGTGACATGTACAGCCATACTCTGAAGCACTTTCAAGAATCGCTAAATTATAAAAAGCCCATCCACCATATTCTGGAAGCGGACCTGCATGAAAATTTACCGCCGCTTTCTTAGCCAAAGACAAAGTGGTTTTTGTTACTTTGTCTCTAAACATATAACTAATTACCAAATCTACTTTTTCAGATTCTAATTCATCCTGAGTAAGAACACTCAGTTTTTGTTTTTGTGCAAAATCCTTTAAAGTATCGCCAGTGATAAAGGAATGTGAACCTGATGGAACAACAGCTTTAACTTCCCAGTTGCTCTGTAGCATTAACTGAAGGGCTACAATTGCACCGGGCTTGGATCCTAATAGAATGACAGTTGGCTTAGACATTTGACTTAGTTTTAAAAAAATCCACAATCATATTTGCAATATATTCGACTTCTTGCTCCTTCATCATCGAATGTAAAGGAAGCGATAATATTTGGCTACCAATCAAATTAGTCACTGATAAATCTCCTTGGCGGGCATTGGACAGTAAGCTAAACCAATGTCCAGGTTGCCAATGGATTCCAGTATCAATACCGTGCTTTTTCAGCCAATCGCGAAGTGCTTGTCGATCATCGGCAGGAACTCTAATGTAGTAAAGAAAAGGGGTGACATCTGTAAAGTCAGAATTAGGAGTTTTTATATGTTCCACCCCAGACAGTAAGGTGTTGTATAAGCAGCAAGCTTTTTGTCGAGACTTGGTTATCTCGGGCATTTTGGAAAGTTGAGACAAACCAATAGCAGCATGCAAATTAGCCATGTGGTAACGAAATCCCAAGCGATTAACATCATAAGTCCATGCTCGTTGATTACCATACATCACGCTTGCTGGTTGTCCCATACCAATTAACCGCATCTCATGAAGAATTTCAACTTCTTCCTGCGTTTTCACAACTAATGCACCACCATCAATACATGTAATAGTTTTCACAGGATCAAAACTAAACATACAAAGGTCAGAAAACGTGCCTATTTTTTGACTTTTGTAATATGAGCCGAAGGAGTGTGCTGCATCGTGAATTACACGAATCTTATAACGATTGGCCAAGTCAGCAACGGCCTCATGATCTGCTAGACAGCAATCATAATCCATAGAAATTATGGCTTTAGTTTTTGGATTAATTAATTCCTCAGCTTTTAAAACATCAATACATAAAGTATCTTCACGAATATCGCAAAAAACAGGGTTAGCACCAACCGCTAAAATAGCTTGAAAATCAGCAATGTTGTTGAATGATGGGGTTATAACTTCGTCACCCGGTTGCAGTCCAATGAGCATCATTGCTAGATGCAAGGCAGAGTGACCAGTATTAACAGCTACTACATATCGGTCATCAGCACCAATAAAATTTTTTAACTCTTCTTCAAATTTACCAACGTAACCTCCCATACCCAACCATCCCAGTTGTAATGATTCAACTGCCGCTTGGATTTCTTCTTGTTCAATTAAAGGTTTAAATACAGGAATTTGTTCCATATTTTTTGGGTTTAACATATGTGAATTTTCTTGATCTACTATAACAATATTTTTTTGTAGGTAATGCTCTGTTTTTTATATTAGTTGTAATTGGGGAACTGCCGTTACACAATTTCCACCCCATTCGCGAATATATTCAAGTTGAACCATAATTTCTTTTTTTAAATTCCACGGCAAAATAATTACATAATTCGGTTTAGTATTTTTGATATAGCTTTCTTCCACAATCGGAATTCGACTCCCTGGCATAAACTTCCCCTGCTTCGCTGGATTACGATCCACCACAAAGGGAATTAAATCAGGACGAATTCCTGCATAATTCATTAGGGTATTTCCTTTCGCCGCAGCCCCATAACCTACCACAATCTTGCCTTGCCGCTTTGCTTCCAACAAAAAAGCTAAAAAACCATTCTTGACTTGATTAGCCTTAGTCTGAAAATTAACATAATAGTCAGCTTTAGAAATCCCAAGTTGCGACTCTCGATGTATTAACTCCTTGACGCGATCGCTCACAACTTGTTTCCCATAATCCTGGCGTTGAGCAAAGACTCTCAAACTACCACCATGAGTTGGGTGTTCTTCCACATCAAAAACACTTAAACCATTAGCAGAAAATATGTGCTTTACTGCCGTTAGCGACAGATAGGAAAAATGCTCGTGATAGATGGTGTCAAATTGGATTTCTTCAATCAATCTCACCAGGTGGGGAAACTCAAAGGTTGCTACTCCTTGGGGCTTAAGCAGTATAGCAAAACCTGCAACAAAATCATTGATATTCGGTACATGGGCTAAGACATTATTTGCAACAGTCAAATCAGCCTGCTTTCCTTGACTGGCCAGATTTTTAGCCAGGTCAGTCCCAAAAAACTGTTCCACAATCGGAATTCCCTTGCCACGGGCTGCGGCTGCGGTACTGGCTGTGGGTTCAATCCCTAAACAGGGAATACCACGCCCCTGAACATATTGCAACAGATAACCATCATTCGCTGCCACCTCAACTACATAACTGTCTTGATTCAGTCCAAAACGCTCAACCATCTCAGCTACATAGCGATCGCAATGAGCCAGCCAACTGCTGGAAAACCCACTGAAATAGGCATAGTCAGCCTCAAACAATTCATCCGCTTCGGCAAAATCTTCAGTCTGTACCAGCCAGCAGGATTCACAAACTAACACGCGCAAAGGAAACCAGCGTTCTGGAGCATGAAGTTTTTCCTCAGTGAGATAGGCATTAGAAGGGGGCGCACTGCCTAAATCCACCAAAGGCAGTTTTAATTCCGAACCACAATGACGACATCTCATAAGACCACCCCCCGGAAATCTTCCGATAACAATGGATGAGAGGAATCCCGAGTGGAAACATCTGTAACTTTCAAAGGCCAGGAAATATTCAGCTTAGGGTCACTATAGCGAATTCCACCTTCAGATTTGGGTTCATAATATGCTGTGTGCAAATAAAGCAACTCACTCCCTGCTTCCAAGACTTGAAATCCGTGAGCGCACCCTTGAGGTATCACCATCATGTAGGCATTATCCGCAGATAATTCGGCTTGATAGCATTTCAAGAAAGTGGATGAATCTTGGCGTAAATCCACAGCTACATCCCAAACTCGCCCTTTAAGACAACGGATCAGTTTCATTTCAGCATGGGGCGGATATTGAAAGTGCAGCCCTCGGATTGCCCCAACTGCTTCTGTGCGAGACACATTTACTTGACAAATTGTTTCCCCTTGCAAGAGGGAATCAAGCTCGCGATCGCAAAATGCGCGATAAAAACTACCCCGTTCATCCTGAAAGGGTGTCGTTTCAACAAGATAAACCCCTTGAATAGGCGTAGCAACAATTTTCATAGGGCAGAGACCACAGTCGATTGGGTATCTTGATAGGCAGCGATTTGGGATAAAGAATATTCCCGCATATCTTGCCCTCCCAACCAAGCCTGATGCCAATCAACCGTAGCTTGGAGTGCCTGTTTTACAGACCAACAGGGTTGCCATCCTAGCTCAGTTTTAACACGAGTAATATCCAACCTCAATAGCCCAGCTTCATGGGGATGATTTTCGCAAGCGTCTATGTCAACCCCTGCATTTTTACCCCAAAGATGAGCTAGGGTGGTGGCGACTTCCCCTACAGTAGCATCCCCTTTGCCATCTGGCCCAAAATTCCAAGCACAAGCATAACGAGAGGCTTCGGGACTCAGAAGATTTTCAGCCAGAAGTAAATAACCGGATATAGGTTCAATCACGTGTTGCCAAGGACGGATGGCATGGGGAGAGCGTAATTTCACGAACTTTCCTTTTTCAAAAGCTCGTAAGCAATCAGGGACTAGGCGATCAACCGCCCAATCACCACCCCCAATCACATTACCTGCTCTAGCTGTAGCAATTGCAACTTGATGCTCTAAATAATTATCAACATTAAAAAACGAATTACGGTAAGCCCCTGTCACCAGTTCAGCACAAGCCTTGCTACTACTATAGGGGTCATATCCGCCGAGGGGTTCAGTTTCTCGATAACCCCAAACCCACTCACGATTTTCATAACATTTATCGGAAGTAACATTGACAACAACCCGCACTCCCTTGATTTGGCGCACGGCTTCTAGGAGATTAACCGTACCCATAACATTGGTGGCATAGGTATCGACAGGGTTTTGGTAGGACTCTCGGACTAATGCTTGTGCTGCCAAATGAAAAACAATCTCTGGCCTAAAATCAGCCATGACTTCCTTTAATCTGGAGAGTTCTCGGATATCTCCCATAACCGAAGTCATGCCCTCTGCCACTCTAGCCAATTGAAACAAATTCGGGTGAGTAGCAGGTTCCAAAGCATAACCAACGACGCTCGCCCCGAAAGATTGCAGCCACAAAGCCAACCAACTCCCTTTGAAACCCGTATGCCCTGTGACGAAAACTCTTTTCCCCTGCCAAAAGCTAGTCGGATTCATTACCACACCTTCCAGGGCGCTTGTCCAGAACGCCACAATTCTTCCAATATATTTCTGTCTCTCAGGGTATCCATTGCCTGCCAAAATCCATAGTGATTAAAAGCGGCTAATTGATTTTTACTGGCTATTTCTTGCAATGGACCACTTTCCCAACTGGTCATATCCCCTTCGATAAAATCGAATACCTGGGGTTCCAACACAAAATAGCCACCATTGATCCATCCCCCGTCCCCTTGTGGTTTTTCCTGAAAATTCAATACTCGCCCTTGTGGATCAATATTTAATGCCCCATACCGACCAGGTGGTTGTACGGCTGTAATTGTTGCCCATAAGCCGTTTTTCTGGTGAAAGTTAATTAATTGGCTAATATCAATGTCACTGACTCCATCGCCATAAGTAAAGCAAAAAGTTTCATTTCCTACATAGTCTTGAACTCGTTTCAATCGCCCACCAGTCAGAGTATTTTCCCCTGTATCTACAAGGGTTACTCGCCAGGGTTCAGTATGTTTATGATGTACTTCCATTTGATTGGATTGCATATCAAAGGTGACATCAGACATATGTAAAAAGTAGTTAGCAAAATATTCTTTAATTACATAGCCTTTATAACCACAACAAATAATAAAATCATTCACTCCATAAGCGGAGTAACACTTCATAATGTGCCAAAGAATGGGGCGCTCTCCAATCTCTACCATTGGCTTTGGTTTGAGATGCGTTTCTTCACTCAGGCGAGTGCCATATCCTCCTGCTAAAATAACTGCTTTCATAATATTTTATTTTTATATTTCTTGATTAGGTTGTAAATTCATATCTTTTTTCGTTAGACTATTTATCTACAACCAATGATTTTTCAACCACTTTCAAAATGCGCTCAATAGTAGATTTCTCTAACTCCGGCCAAATGGGTAAACTCAACACCTCAGTCCCCAACAAATCACTCACTGGCAGCTTGGGATACTGCCCCTGATAAACAGGTAACTGGTCTTGCGGCACAGGATAATAAATCATCGACCCAATCCCCTGCTCACCCAAATACTCCTTCACTTTCTCCCGCTTCCCATCCAACACCCGAATCGTGTACTGGTGAAACACATGACCATCAGCCAACTCTGGAGTAATAATCCCCGCAACATCCGCTAACAACTCATTGTAAGTTTGCGCCACCCTACGTCTCCCCTCATTCCACTGCTCCAAATAAGGCAACTTCACCCGCAAAATCGCTGCTTGTAACGTATCTAACCGGGAATTATACCCCAACATCTCATTGTGATACTTCTTCCTCGCCCCATGCACCCGCAACATCCGCGCTACTTCCGCCACTTGGTCATCATTGGTGACAACCATACCCCCATCCCCATAAGCCCCCAAGTTTTTAGAAGGGAAAAAGGAATAAGCGCCCACATCTCCAATAGTCCCCGTAAATTTCCCTCGCAATGCCTCCCGCGAGGATTCCTGACAATGACCATCACAAGAGGAACAAGTTCCCCAATATCTGGCACCAAAGGATTGAGCGCAGTCTTCAATCACCTTTAAACCATGTTCTTGGGCAATCTCCATAATCTGCCCCATCGCGGCGGGTTGCCCATAGAGGTGAACAGGCATAATCGCTTTAGTCCGAGGGGTAATTTTCCCTTTAATCTCTTTGGGGTCAATATTGAAACTTCTGGGGTCAATATCCGCAAAAACAGGTTTTGCCCCCACATGGCTAATGGATTCAGCCGTAGCGAAAAAAGAAAAAGGAGTAGTAATCACCTCATCCCCTTCCCCAATTCCCAACGCCCTTAAACCAATCACCAGCGCATCCGTCCCCGAATTCACCCCAATGGCGTGCTTCACCCCCAAATAAGCCGCTACCTCCTCCTCAAACAGCTTCACATCAGGTCCCATGATAAACTGACCTGACTCTAAAACGCGGTTGATTGCCGCTTGAACTTCGTCTTTGATTTGCTCGTACTGGGGCTTGAGGTCTAAAACAGGAATTTTAATTGGGTTCATGTTGCTGGGCTTAGTTTTGGTGTCAATTGCCTGATATCAGAAAACTGGGATTCCCCTAAGAAACCTCTTAATTATTTTCAAGTCGGAAAAAATTCTGCATGTGAACTACCGCTCATCATCGCTACGCGATAGATGAGCGGCTTCCTTGTTCAACAGGAACCGCATCTAGCAGAACCAAAGTCCTACCAGACGACTTACGTTCCCTCCCAAAGGCAGTAGAGCGGGTTCCCAACTCCAATATCCGCAAGGCTTCGTTTTTGATGTTGATCGCCGCGTTAAGATCACGGTCATGCACTGTGCCACAATGCTCGCAACTCCAACTGCGAACCTCCAGAGGCAAGTTACCCACCTGATTAAGACATACATGGCAGGTTTTGGAGGAAGGAAAGAAACGGTTAACTTCGATATATATCTTGCCTTCCCCTTCCGCCTTGTATTTCAGCCTTGTGCAGAACATCCCCCAACCACAGTCGCTAATGGCTTTGGCGAGGTTGGGATTCTTCACCATACCTTTAACATTCAGATTTTCTACAGCAATCACTTGGTTTTCGTTGACTATCTTGCGGGATAGCTTGTGTAGAAAATCCTCACGGCAACGAGCGATTCGGCTGTGAACGCGAGCGACTCGTTTTCTCGCCTTCTCCCGATTTTTACTCCCCTTCTGCTTCCGAGAAAGATTTTGCTGCTTACGCTTTAGGTTGCGAGAGTGCTTGGCTAGGTGCCGGGGATTATCAAACTTCGAGCCGTCGCTGGTGACCACGAAGTGCGTTAGACCCAGATCAAGCCCGATAACCTTTCCCTCGGCACTAGGATTTGGCTGTTCGCAACCATCGTCAACCAGGATGGATAGGTAGTACTTCCCATCTGGGTTAAGGGAAACAGTCGCGGATTTGATCTTCCCCACCACTTCTCGGTGCTGCCGACAGTACAGCTTCCCCACTTTCCCGGGGAGTTTAACGTAATCTCCTTCGAGTTTGACGTTCTGAGGGTAAGTGATTGCCTGACGCTCCTTCTTGGATTTGAAGCGTGGTAGCCTAGCCCTACCCTCAAAAAAGTTCTTATAAGCAGTTGACAAGTTTTTAGCGACAACCTGCAAGCACTGGGAGTATGCGTCCTTAAGCCAAAGATTTTCTTCCTTCAGGTTAGGAAGCAATCCCTTAATCGTGAAGTACGATAACCCTTTGCCAGTGGTTTGGTAGGTTTCTTGGCACAAGTTCAGAGCATAGTTCCAGTACCAGCGACAACAGCCAAAGCTTTTGGCGATGGTGAGCTTCTGCTCTTCGGTTGGGTAGGCCCTGAACTTGTATGCACGAAACACTTATATATTTTGGATATAGATGCCGTTATTCTAGCATAGAACTGTCGCAATTCATCCCCGATTCACCTGCGGTCGAATCGGGGATGAATTGCGACGTATGCTAAACTTTGTTCCCAAGTATAGGGGCAGGATTCCGGAAACTGGGCGTAGGATAAACCCGTTTCACGCACAGCGAGGTCTAGCCCACTTTGATAAGCTAACGCCAGCGCTTCTTGCAAATAGGGTTTAAGACTAGGATTTTCTTGTAATAGCGTCAGAATTTCACGCCTTTGCTCTCGAATCGTCGCCAACCAGCTATTTCCCCTTAATTCAGACTGGTACTGCCATTTGAGTAAATATCCCAACAAAATCCCTAAACGATTTCTCAGTTCCTGCCGTTCTCGTCTTCCCAATGCTTCAATTTCCTCTAGCAAATTGGGTAAGTCTAGCCGTTCCCATTGATGTTGTTTAAGGGCTTCTGCTTGGTGTTGGGTCCAAGCGTAAAAGTCTGTCTCATAAAGATTCATCGCCATCAATCCTCTATAGAAAACCATCAGATGTTCGCGAAAACCCCTGCCATCATTCCTACAACGGCATCCCACAAACAAGTGTGGATAAAATCTTTTTCATCCCTCCTCACCAGCAATCTGTCGAGCCGTTTCATACAAATCCTGGCTCATCCGAAACCCTGAAGCTACCAAAGCATTAAGTAGAGGGGTTACTTCCAGAATCAAGCCTTGTGTTTTTGCAGCCACCAATGTTCCCACTGTACCGCTGGTAGTGATTCCTTCTGCCTCAGCGACTCTTCGGCCCCTAGCTTCATCGATTAATAGCAAATCGGCATTTAGCTCAAGAGCTAAAACAACTGCTTCACTTTCCCCCGCATCTAACCGCCCTCTGAGAAGCTGAACCGCAGCTAGATTAGACACATCCACGCTACGAATCCAAGTGGCTTCTCTAACTTCCTCAATTCCGGGGCGATTTTTCTCTATTTCCGCTGAGTCTTGACCAACCCTCGTCACCTCCTCTCGAACTGCTGCAGGAATCCATAACTTTTCATACAGAGAATGTAACAGTTCAAACTCTCCAATCTTCGCTAAAGCGATTAAAGGGCTAGAATTGGAAACCACAATCATTTCTGGTGATCACCCAAAAGTTTTTTTAAATTCGCCACCTCAGCCACCAACTCTTCTGGAGTTTCATTAAAATAAGGAATATTATGCTTTGCCAAAAGCTGAATAAAATCCCATTTAGTCTTCCCTACTAACTCTCCCCCTTTCCCAGAGGAAATTAACCCTTCTCGAAATAACTCCAGGGCTATCAATTCTCGAAGACGGCTTGACAAACTCGTTTCGGGGACATCAAGCACCCCAAGTAAATCACGGGGCAAGTTTAAGCTAACGGTTAATTCTTGCATAATTTTCAGAATTTTTATGTTAATTCTATGACTCTAGCATTTCCATTGCTAATGGATTCTGCTATGGCAAAAAAAGCAGTTAATTGCCCCTTGAATTTCATCTTTGATTTGCTCGTACAAAGATAGTCCGACCAAGATGCTTCGGTAAAAGCAATTTTCATTCATCAACCAATTCTCTAACAAATTTTTTACCTTCCTTGGCTTGTTTGATTGATTTTAATAGATGTTCCGCATTAGCTGGATTGGATAATAAATAGAGTGTTTCTTGCCAAGAGTTTAATTCATCCAATGGCATTAAAACTGCTTGTCTACCTTGCTCATTCGATAAAATAGTTGGTTCGACATCAAGGATTACCTGCTCGATGATTTCATCTAACTGTTGCTTGGCTTGCTTACTGGTAATTGCTTTCATTTGTGAACTTCACCCCAGTTTCTGTACAGAGTCCCTTGAAACTTTCTGATATTTCACCCCTTGTGAATCAACCGCCAAACCATCCGCATCAAACTCTAACACATCCCCATAGGCACTCATCCAACCCATAATTTTCGCGGGAACCCCAGCCACCATTGCATAAGCAGGCACATCCTTCGTCACCACCGCCCCCGCCGCTACAAACGCCCCTTCATGGAGCGTCACCCCACAAACAATCGTCGCATTCGCCCCAATACTCGCCCCCCGCTTCACCAAAGTTCGTAAATAATCATCACTGGTATTGCGGGGAAACTCACAACGGGGCGTTTTCACATTGGTAAACACCATCGAAGGACCACAAAATACATAATCCTCCAGAATTACCCCTTCATACAAAGAAACATTATTTTGAATTTTACAACCATTGCCAATTACCACATGATTGGCCACCAAAACATTTTGACCCAAAGAACAGTTCTCACCAATCTTCGCCTTTCCCATCACATGGGAAAAATGCCAAACTTTTGTCCCTTTGCCAATTTCTGCTCCTTGATCAACATAAGCAGACTCATGCACAAAATAATCAACCACCCAACGCCTCCTCAATTCTCACTCTGGGAGAAACCGCCGATCCAAAATTTCATCTATGGTCCAAGGACAACTTGAAGGAAAGATGGTTTCAATAAGTCCTGTTTCCTGACAAGCCGCTTCAACTGCTTTAGGATAGACGATACTGAGTCCCTGCTCCAACTTCCCCCGTAAGCTCGGACTATCCAACAACAACGCCTCAATTGCATCCCGTTGATGGTCAATCGTCGCCAGCCCACTTTTACTTTGCTTATCTGGCTGATATTGCCATTTCAACAAGTGCATCACCAAAACCTGTAAACGACTGCGAAGTTGACGAAGATCACGCTTCCCCATACTTTCCAACTCTTCAGCAATATGCTCCGCATCAATTTCAGTAAGCTGTCCACCCCGCAATAATTCTACATTTTTAGTAATCCAAGCATAAAAATCTAAATCATATTCTGCTTTAAGATTCATTTCACTTTTCACTAAGGCAACCATTCAGGAGAGAGAATTTCTGCTAAAGAATACGGGCAATGGTCTGGGAATATGTGTGGAGATAGCTGAGATTTGCGAATCGCATTTTTTCTAGCTTTTTGATAAAGCTTATCTAGGACTTGGACACAATAGTTATAGAGAACTTTAGACTCAAAGAGCAAATCTAATTCTAATCTAAAGTTATCAATTTCTGTTTCCCATCCCTTGCCCGACCACTCTTTTTCCGATTCCCAGTAATCATAAAGCAGCAGATGTATTAAAAGCCTTAACAAATAACTTTCCACTTTATGTCTTTGCTCATTTCCCAAAGCCGCTATTTCCTCAATTAAATGCTCCCAATCAACGTTTTCTAGCTCTCGATTTTGCAACTGCTTCAGAGTAATGCTTAACCATTCAGCATAATCTTGTTCATAAATTTGGGAAATAACATTTACGGATGGCATTTTCTTTCCTTCTTGGTCAAAGAGTTAGCCTAAGTTCAATGACTTGGGAGCAAAAAACTATCTGGATTCGGTCATTTCATTACGATTAAAGCCTCCAGTCCTAAAATTTAATGCGGTGCTTGTATCATTGACTCCTTCGTTACTGCTGCTCAGTCGCTTAAAACTGGCTAAAAAAGCTCAGGAAAAAATTGTTCATCTAACAACTCTTCCCAAACATAAGGACAGACATCAGGAAAAACATTTTCCTCCAGAAAAGTCTCCTTACTAGCACCCTTCCGACCATACTTATATCCTTTCGCCACCACCTCTTCCCGACGAGAGACTAACCCCGGATTATCCTCCAAAATCCGCTCTATCTTAATCCGTTGCTTATCAATAGAATGCCGCCAACTGGGAGAACGATATTGTGGCTGATACTGCCACTTTAATAAATGTAACGTTAACTGTTCTAGAGCAGAAACCAACGCCCGATATTCACTACGACCCAAATCTTCGATTTCCTCAATCACATTTGACCAATCTACCTGGTCAAATTTCCTATCCCGTAGTAACTCAGCTTGTTGACAAGACCAACTATAGAAATCCCTTTCATACAGATTCTCGCCAATCACCACCGCCCCCTTTAACAAAAATGTTGCGGAATTCCCCATCCTCGCCAACGGCTGGGTGGGGTAGTTCACGCCATCATCCCAAAATCTCGAACCCCTGAATTCGCTCGGGCTTGCCGCCGCGTAAACTCACCCACCGAAGGATTCCCGTGGGGGTCAATCACCCCCGTTGCCTGCATCCACAACTCCCTCGGAGCCAACTGCACCTCATAAGCCCGCTCCCCCACCTTCCGCACATAATACCAGCGCGTCTCCTGACACTCCTGACACCAAAACGCCTCCAACCATTCCCCCACCAAGGGAACCGCCGTGTGAGTCGCCACCAAAAGCAACGCCGATAAACGACTAATACCCCGAGATTGTAACGTCCCCGCAGACTCCGTATAAAGGGTATATTTCTGACTCACACTATCCAAATAACAACCATGCTCCGGACAAAAAATTGCCCGCCGCTTCGACCGTTTCCGATTTCGGACACACCTATCCTGCACTTCGACCTCCGAATTCACTCCTCAAATCTGGCAAAACACCTTATTTCAAGGCAAGAAGGCTGCGGTGAAGGGACTGAGATCCGAAGACCGTCAAAGCCCACTTCTAAAAGTTTCTTCATAAATTGTTATCCCGTAACATACACCAAGATTCCCCATTTGTGGAAAGTTTCCTTGACACTCCCCGCGAATCACGCGACGGGGATTCTTGGTTCATCGACCAGACTTAACTGAGCAGGATTGCTCCAACCCAGCCAGAGGCCCAATCTCCCCAAGCGTATAACTTCCCGTGTGCCCCACGGTAGTTAGTCCCAGGCGCAGGATGTTGATGGCAGCATTCACATCTCGGTCAGCCTCATAGCCGCAATGGGGACAGTGATGAGTTCTGACTGAGAGTGCCTTCTGGACTCGTTTACCGCAGTTTGAGCAATTTTGGCTCGTATAGTGGGGAGGAACGGCCACCGTTACCTTCCCGTACTTCCTGCCAAAATACTCCAACCAACGGCGAAACGTTGACCATCCTGCATCACTAATCGACTTAGCCAGATGCCGATTGCGAACCAACCCTTTTACATTCAAATCTTCGTAAGCGACCAAATCGTTAGATTGGATGACGCAGTAGGCGATTCTCTTCACCCACTCATTACGCTGCCTACTTACCCTTAAATGCTTCCGGGCGTATCGATTCCTAGCCTTGTGATAGTTCCTCGACTGGGGTTTTGCCCCCTTGCGGTACTTTCTGGACTTCTGCCGATTGGCTCTGTTCAACCGCCTTTCAGACTTACGATAGAACTGTGGTGCTTCCACCACACTGCCATCACTGGCAGCGATAAAATACCGTAACCCTAGGTCAAGGCCCAGGGTTTTTTGACTCGGCTCACTCTGCACCTGAACATCAACCTGGATGCAGAACTGAACGTAGTAGCCATCGGCACGACGGACTAAGCGAACTCGCTTAATTAGGGATTCGTCATAGCGTGCCAGATCGTAGGTTCCAATCAACCGCAATTCCCCAATTCCGAAGCCATCGGTAAACTTGATGCGCTTCGGTTCAAGCAACTTCCACCCAGAGGTTTTGTACTCCACCGAGCGGGAATGCTTCTTGAATCTGGGGAATCCTGCGGGCTTGACTTTCTTTTTGCAGTTGTTGTAGAACCGACTGATTGAACTCCAAGCTCGTTCTGCTGCTGCTTGACGAGCCATGGAATTGAGCTTTTTGGCAAAGGGAAACTCCTCAGCCAACACTTTGCAGAGTTGGCTAAGGTCGTATTTACCCACTCCCCGGTTGTCCATCCAATGGCGCACAGCTTTGTTACGGACAAACTGAGCCGTCCGTATAGCGTCGTCTATAGCGGTAGCCTGGGCAGGCTTTACCCGTGCTTTGAACTCAAGTACAATCATTTCCTTATACTAGCATATCTGGCGTAAGAATGCGGCTAAAGCCGCCGTTGCTTTTCATCCCTGGGCTAAAGCCACAGGGCTTTCAAGCTATTGTCTATTCACGTAAAAAACTCTGGTGATGCAGCAGAAATCCTCATTCTATGAAGCTCTCCCACCTGGCGTGGGGGAGTGCGTCGCTCTTTTTGTTCAAGAGGTGAGCCATTAACTGCATCAACCGTGTCTCTAATTGGTCGTAATGTCGATTGCCCAAATCCTCTAACTCCTCAACCAAATGGGCAACATCCAACTGCTCAAAGCGTCCCTCGCGGAGTAAATTGGCTTGATTGAATGCCCAGCTATAATAATCCTGCTCATAAAGAATTTGCCCCATCTTCTCACCCTCCCGAGATTGCGCTACAATGCGGCCTGATACACCCAAACCCCAATTCCCCCAAAATATCCCCAAAAAGCATGGAGAAAGAACAAACCCCACCACTCACTCATCCCCAACCCCAACCCGTCTTGATTGACGACACCGACGAAATTTCCCTCGTGGATATTATCCGCTTCTTTATACGACAGTGGAAATTGATCAGCCTCTCCACCCTCACCATCTCCCTCTTGGCCGTAGCTTACTCCTTCCTGCAACCCAAACCCCCCTATCAAAAAACTGTCACCCTTTCCCTCAGATTTAATCCCTTCTTCCTCACAGATCGCAGTTCAGTCCCCAGTTCAGTCCCCAGACTGGATATCAACCGAGCCAATACATTAACCACTGAACTCTTGCAGACTCAAACCCCCGAATCCTTCAGCCTGCAATCGAATTACGATACAACCAGCCAGAAAATTACTCTCACCCTAAAATCGGACGATAACAGCACCCTCGAAGCAGCCCCCTCCGTCGTCCTTGAGCAACTCAACGAAGACCTACAAGAGGTTTTAAAAACCGATATCCAAGCCAGTTTAGGAGAAATCACCCTCTACATTGAACGACTGGAAAAAGTCATCACCCGACTAGAAGAACAACTTGCTCAAACCAACCCCACCGATTCCCCACGGCAAGAAGCCCTTCAATCGGAACGAGCTTCCCAATTAGCCAGCCTTACCGCCTTTCAATTTGACCAAGCTTTCTTACAACAAAGTTTAGACAATCCAGCCCCCTTTACACAGCAAGTTCTCCCCATCACCGTCCTGAGTGAGTCCCCCATCACACAACCCTCTCGCTCCCGTTTACAACTGATTATCTTGTCCCTCATTGCCGGATTCATGGTGGCCGTCCTCGCCGCCATTATCCTTGAACAAATTCCTCGCCTTCAAGCTGAACTCGCCCAAGTTGAACCGGATAAGACCGGAAAAGCTTAGAAACGTTGAATATGATACAGTTTCTGGCAAACAGAAATCTCCCTCTGGAAGCTCCCTAATGTCCAAGCGCTTGCCCTCCTTTTACCGATTCGCCCAATTGGGTCTTGATGGCTTCATTGCGGGTTCAGTCTGCCTCCTCGCCTTCATCATCCGCTTTGAGGGCGAGATTTACCCCCCCCATGAAACAATAGCTTGGCTGCTCCCCCTCCTAGCCATTCCGGGTCGGTTATTGATTCAAGCTGGATTTGGTCTATATCAACAAGTCTGGCGCTTATTTGGTCTGCGGGACTTTATTCGGCTTCTGAATGCGGTGAGTTTCTACTCCCTGCTGGTTCTGGTCATCACTCGCCTCCTCCTCCCTCGCTTCACTCCCTTTGCGGGCATTCCTTTAGGAGTAGCGGCCATTGATTGGAGTTTCTGCTTAATGGGGATGGTGGCGGTGCGCTATGCCCGACGGCGCTCCATTCAACAACCGTTGTGGCGCAAATCGAGGCATTTAGTCCCCCCCAAACGGGTCCTACTCCTAGGGGCTGGTATGGCCGGTTCCCTGATAGTCCAAGAAGTACGACAAAACCCCCATCTCAACTTGCAGATTGTGGGGTTTTTAGACGATGACCCGACTAAGATGGGGCGGAGAGTCGAGGGGATTAAGGTTTTGGGGCGCACCAGTCAACTTTTGGCGATCGCACAACACCATCAAATTCAAGAAATCCTCATCGCCATGCCCTCGGCCAGTGCCGAACAAATTCGTCGCATTGTCAACCTCACCAGTGGCACCACCCTCAAACTCAAAATCCTACCCGGACAGGCCGAACTCTTACAAGACCGTTCCCTCACCCCCCAAGCCCGAGACATCCAGATTCAAGATATCTTGGGACGCGCTGAAATCCGCCTCGATTTCTCCCAACCCTTTAACAACCAATTCCCCTCAGCCAGTGAACAAATTTACCAACGCTCTATCCTAGTCACCGGTGCCGGGGGTACTATTGGTTCAGAAATCTGTCGTCAATTAGCCCGTTTACAGCCCCAGCACCTGCTTCTCCTCGGTCGAGGGGAAAATAGTATCTTTCTCATCGAACAGGAGCTAAAACGGACATTTCCCCATCTCACCACCACACCCATTATTGCCGATATTCGCCACAAGACCCGCCTTGAACAAGTCTTTCAAACCTGGCGACCCCAAATTGTCTTCCATGCCGCCGCCCATAAGCACGTCCCCTTAATGCAGCATAACCCCAGCGAAGCCCTCGAAAATAATACCCTCGCCTCCGCCCAACTCGCCCAACTGGCCGCCCGTTTTGGGGTGCAAACCTTCGTGATGATCTCCACCGACAAAGCCGTAGACCCCTGTAACTTCATGGGACTCAGTAAACGTCTGGCGGAATTATTCGTCAAGGGAGTCACTCAACAAATTTCCCCCCTGCCGTCCGCCAAGACACCCCCCTCCCTAGAGAAGCCATTCTTAGCCCCATCCGCCCCCCCGTCAATCAGTCCCCCCCCCTCTCCTCTCAACATTCAACCCGACGTCACTTCAACTCCCCTCAGTAACCACCGCCCCACACCATTGCTACACAACGTTTCACAAACGGATAATCCCTCCCTGACAGAGAACAAGGCAGTCAACTCCGGACATCCCACAAAACCCGAGAGTCCTAGCCCTGAATCGACCGCCAACACCCGCTTTCTCGTCGTGCGCTTTGGCAATGTCCTCGGCAGTCGGGGCAGTGTCGTTCCCATCTTCCAGGCCCAAATTGCCCGAGGCGGCCCTGTAACCGTCACCGATGCCGCCATGACCCGTTACTTCATGACCACCCCCGAAGCCTCCCAATTGGTCATTCAGAGCCTTGCCGTAGGTCAATCCGGTCAGACCCTGATCTTAGATATGGGAACTCCCGTGCGAATTTATGACCTAGCCGAACAAATGATTCAACTAGCCGGTTTTACCCCAGGGGAGGATATTGCCATCCAAATTACTGGACTGCGACCGGGGGAGAAACTCCACGAATCCCTCATCTGTAGCAGCGAACAGACCGGACAGACCGAACACCCCAAAATTATGGCCGTCTTAGGTCAAGTGCCGACCTTAGCAGTTTGGGAACAGGCGATCGCCCAACTCCAGACCGCCCTCCAGCAAAACCTGACCCCCGATGAATTATGGCAAATCGCCCAAGAGTGTCAACAGATTTTAGAACAGAACTCGCAAATCGCCCCTTCCGGTAGAATTGAGAAAGAAAAGTGGGATTATCACACTTAATTAACTTTTGAGGGGTTCAGATTAGCAGTAAGCTTACCCTGATCTAAAGAGACGGGGCTTTCGCCCTAGTTTCCGAAGTCCGACAACAACCAAAGTTGTCCCTCTAATTGACAAACGAAAACCGAGCGTTCGGGACAGCTTACAGATGCCCCCAAAGAAGCGATATTCATCCCCCCATTTCAATCCGCGTCAATCTCGAAACCACAATGCCCACACTTGAAAACCTTACCCTTCCGATAAAATTTCCCCCGCTCCGGGTGAATATGGTGGCATCGAGCGCACGTCTGGCTCCTGTAGCGCGGATCAACAAGAATCACGTTAACCCACGCTTGAAACCTCGATTCCTTCCAGGAGAGCCTTCTCAGGAGCCTTTTCGCTCCCTTGGTGCGTTTGGCTTGAATCGAGGCTCTGGTACGGACGAAACGGCGTCGATTTTCCTCTGCCATTTGAAAATGGCAGTTTCCCATCTCCCGGAGGATTTTACATGACCCAAAACAAACTGACACAGCTCAGTCACGGTTTTCTCCGACGACGAAATCGAGACCTAGTAGCGGAGTTGTTGGCAGGTAAGCGATCACCGAATACCTGTCGGGCGTATCTTAAGGATTTAAAGGACTTTTTTCAGACTATGGCAGGGGAGGAGTTATCCGAAGAGTTAATTCTTCAGTTTCTCCAGTTAGACCGCTTTAGTGCACTATCCATTGCGTTAGAGTATAAGGCTTCTATGATTCAACGGGGATTGGCGGAAGCCACGGTGAATCGACGTTTATCAGCCTTGCGGAGTTTGGTCAATTACGCCCATCAGGTAGGCTGTTGTGACTGGACGTTGGTGGGGGTACGAGGGGAAAGAGTGACGAAGTATCGCGATACTACGGGAATTAGTCCTGAGCAGTTTAAACAAATGCTCCAGCAGTGTGACCGCTCCTCGATCCGAGGCAAGCGGGATTACGCGATGTTATGTTTATTGTGGGACAATGCCCTCCGACGGGGGGAGTTGGTGAATACCGAAGTACGGGATTTTGATCCCGAAGGTAAACAGTTGATGATTTTGAGCAAGGGGAGGGGAACTCAACGGGAGTGTATTGCGTTAACACCTTCGACAATTGCAGCGATTGAAGACTGGTTAGCAACTCGCGGGGAAACTCGACCCCAAGACCCGTTGTTTAGTTCCCTCAATCGATCGACAGTGGGACAGCGCTTACATCCGGCCTCGCTTGAACGCATTGTTCGTGTGATTGCGCAACAAGCGGGAATTCCCAAGCGAATCAGTCCCAATCGCATCCGCCATGCTAGTATTACAACCTTTTTAGATGCCTCGGGAGGCAATGTTCGGGCAGCCCAACGCCTGAGTCGTCATTTGAACTTAGATACGCTACAAATCTATGATGATAATCGCACCAATATTCAACGGGATGCTTCAACAGTGTTGGCAACGCTACGCGAAGATTGATCAATCAATTACCCCATCCACAAGGGGATACGGTTTCCTAGAGATCTGTTGACTCCTCCCTGCTCTGAAGAGACAGGGTTTCCAAAGTCCCGGAGGTTCTTGATGAAAAATGTGATTATTTTTAGTAGTTTATTACTTCCCTCTTCTCAAACTTTTATTCGCGACCCGGTGGAACAGTTTCAAGAGTTCAAGGGGTATTATGTGGGGTCACGACGGGTGGAGGGGTTAGAATTACCGGAGGAGCGGACTTGGGTAGTCAATCAAGGGGGACTAGGGGGTAAACTCCAAGAACAACTCTTTAAACTCACCGGATTTGCGCCTCAACTCTACTCCCAAATCCGCGCCCTTGACCCGGTACTCATTCATGCTCAATTTGGACTCAGTGGCACTTTAGCCCTACCTTGGGCAAAATCCCTCAAAATTCCCCTAATTGTCCATTATCGGGGCGCAGATGCCACAATCAGAGCGGATTGCGCCCGCTATACCTCCCTCAATCACTGGCTCTATTTTCAACGCCTACCCCAACTCCAGCGAGACAGTCACCTTTTCCTCACGGTCTGTCAATTCCTACACCAAAAGCTGTTAGAACAAGGTTTTCCCCCCGAAAAAATCATCACCCACTATCACGGGGTTGATATCGAGAAATTTAGCCCCAATCCTCAGATTCCCCGTAGGCCGATTGTTTTATTTGTGGGTCGTTTAACCGAAAAAAAAGGGGTTAAATTTCTCATACTCGCCATGAGCGACGTTCAAAGGCAATTACCCGATGTGGAATTAGTGATGATTGGGGATGGCCCCCTGAGAACTGACCTAGAAACCCTTGCCCAGCAATGCTTAAAACGGTATCAATTTCTAGGGGTTCAACCCCCAAGTGTGGTCAAAGCTTGGATGAATCAAGCCCACGTATTAGCGGCTCCAAGCATTACTTCCCCAGAAGGAGACTCGGAAGGATTACCCAATGTCATTTTAGAAGCCCAAGCTATGGGACTCCCGGTGGTTAGTACCTATCACGCTGGCATTCCCGAAGCGGTTCTGCACGAAAAAACGGGATTTCTCACGGCAGAACAAGACAGTCAGGAACTGGGAGGATACATTTTAGAACTATTCAAAAATCCCGACTTATGGCAACAGTTTAGCCAAGGGGGACGAGAACAGATGGTGAGGCATTTTAACCGAGCGCAACAAACCCGCCGTTTAGAAGAAATTTATGAGAATCTTAATCGTCCATAACTTATATCGGATTCGAGGGGGGGAAGATGAATCCTCAGCCGCAGAAGAACGGTTATTACGTGGAGGGGGAGAATTCGTCGAGTCTTACCAAGAAACCAATGATGAAGAACGGATGAAGGCTTTCAATTCCCTGCAATTAGCGGGTCGCACGATTTGGTCTGGGGAGTCTTATCAGATTGTGCGGGATAAAATCCGCCAGCACCAGATTGATGTAGTTCACGTTCAAAACTTTTTCCCCCTAATTTCCCCCTCGGTTTATTATGCGGCCAAGGCGGAAGGAGTCCCCGTAGTCCAAAGTCTGAGAAATTACCGTCTCCTTTGCCCCAATGGGCTATTTTTCCGCCAAGGTCAAGTGTGTGAAGACTGTTTGGGTCAGTTGATTCCTTACCCCGGTATTGTTCACGCTTGCTACCGGGATAACCGTCTGGCCACTGGGGTAACGGCCGCGATGATCACCACCCATCGCCTTTTACAAACTTGGTCTAAACAGGTGAATCAGTTTATTGCCTTAAGTCAATTTGCCCGCGATAAGTTTATTGAGGCCGGTTTACCGGGGGAGAAAATCGTCGTGAAGCCCAATTTTGTCGCTCCTGACCCCGGGGCGGGTCAAGGCCAGGGGGGCTATGGGTTATATGTGGGGCGGTTATCGGTGGAAAAGGGATTAGATGTTTTATTGGCGGCGTGGGAAAAGTTAGGGAAGCGGGTACCCTTGAAAATTGTGGGGGACGGTCCCCTACAAGATTGGGTGGTTCAGGCCACGGAACGTTTTCCCCATATTGAGTGGTTAGGCAGACGGCCCCTTGCGGAGGTTTACGAGTTAATGGGAGAGGCCTTGTTTTTAGTGTTTCCCTCCAAATGGTATGAAACCTTTGGTCGGGTAGCGGTGGAAGCGTTTGCTAAAGGAACTCCGGTGATAGCGTCGGATATTGGGGCGATCGCGGAATTAGTCCAAGATGAGGTGACAGGCTTGAAATTCCGCCCCGGTGATAGTTCAGATTTAGCGAGTAAAGTTAATCATGCGATCGCCCATCCCCACCTCCTCCACTCCATGCGAAACCACGCCCGAGCCGAATTTTTGCAAAAATATACAGCCGAACAAAACTATGAGCAGCTAAAAACGATTTATCTGAAAGTTCAAGGAACAGGAAATCGGGAATAAGTCTTAATTCCTCGTCTCCCTTCCCCCTGCGCCCCAGTATCCTTTGTTTGAACCAGCACCTTAGCCATTTCGATGTCGGGATAAGGTTATCTGTGAGGTACTTTGATTGTGTGTCGATTTCGGGGGCATCGTAGCAGATAACTGCGAAGCCGTACCCCACTCAATCGATGCTCCTATCCCTCCCCAGGCACAAGGCACTGGGGTTTCCCGGAGGTCTTTATGAAGCCTGTTCACTCGTCTGATTACACCCAAAATCTAGCGCTGTCTACCCCTGAACTCTCCATTGTTGTCCCCATTTACAACGAAGTGGAAAGCCTCCCTCAGCTGCTAGAGGCGATCGCCCAAAGTCTCCACAACACCGGATTGACCTACGAACTGATCTGCGTAGACGACGGATCTCAAGACGGTTCGGGTGAATGGCTCAAAACCCACTCCCGACAATTTCCCCAACTCCGAGCCATCCTACTCCGTCGAAACTACGGTCAAACCGCCGCCATGTCGGCCGGATTTCATCATGCTCAAGGACAAGTCATAATTACCCTCGATGGCGACCTCCAAAACGACCCAGCCGATATTCCCCGACTCCTCGCCAAACTCAACGAAGGCTATGATCTCGTCAGTGGATGGCGTGAGAAACGTCAGGATGCCGCCTTGACCCGCCTCCTCCCCTCCAAAATAGCCAACTGGCTCATCGGGAAAATTATCGGTGTTAAACTCCATGATTACGGCTGTTCCCTCAAAGCCTATCGAGCCGAAATCGCCGCCGACCTTAACCTTTACGGAGAACTCCACCGCTTCCTCCCCGCCCTCGCCTTTATCGAAGGCGCTCGTATTACTGAACTCCCCGTCAGCCATCACCCTCGCCAACATGGACGCAGCAAATACGGCCTAGGACGCACGCTGCGGGTCATGATGGATCTGTTTACCGTCTACTTCATGAAGAAGTTTTTGACCCGTCCTATGCACGTTTTTGGGCTATTAGGGATTGTTTCTAGCCTACTCGGGATCATCCTCGCCAGTTACCTCACCGTCCTTAAGCTAGGTTTGGGTCAAGATATTGGCGATCGCCCCCTACTCATCTTCGCCGTCCTACTCCTCCTCACAGGTCTTCAACTCTTCAGCTTTGGACTCCTTGCCGAATTAATGATGCGCACCTACCATGAGTCTCAAGATCGACCAATTTACCGAGTTAGAGAAATCATTCAACAGCACCCTCTCCCATCCTCCCGACGCAGACCCTAGTGAGGACTTGCTGAATTACTCTAATCGTAAGGCGAGGGAACAGGGGGAGTCGGAAAAAAGCAAGCCTTTGTAATTATTTATCCCTAAAACCTTGCCGTTTCTCGCTCCCAATCGAAAGTCCTAGTAACAGGGCTTAGAAGGATGTTCCGCAAACCTGAATTAGTAATTTTGCTCTAGTCCCACCTGTGCGGCGAGGTGGGGGTTTCCACAAGGAGTTTTTGATGAATCCTCGCTTAAATCAACTCTATGAAGCACAATTTTCAGAAGAAGAGAATAGAGGGTATATTCAAACTTCTACGCTCATTCTCCTAGCCTTTGCCAGTGCCTATTTTTCCCGAGTTCTAGATACCCTAGGTTTCCCCTCCTTTATTAACTTTGCCCACTTTGCTACCATTCCCTTAGCTTGTTGGATTGCCTTAACTAAAAGTCGTTCCAAAGATCCGCAGCAATTAACTACTTCTTGGATGCTTTTTGCAGGCTTATTTATATTTCTTTGGGTTATGTTTGCTAGTGCTTTACTCAACGATGCTGGCATTATTAATGTTATTGTTAACTTCCTACTTTTTGGAGAACCCTTTATCCTAGCCCTAACAATGACCTGTGTTCCCATGAATCCAGAGCGTGTTTCTTGGTTCAGAAAGTGGGTGATTCGTTTCGGCTTTTGTAATCTCATCTGGGCAACCGCCCAATATATTCTATTTGTCCAATTAAAAATGCACCCCAAATATTGGAATCCTGACTATATTCAAGGAATCTTCTACGAATCTGGAGCAGGCCATGTCGTTGGCTCATCTGTTGCCTTAACCTTTGGTCTGTATTATTGGGTCAGTGAAAAAAATGCTCCCCTATGGAAAAGAATACTACCCCTAGTCTGGGGATTTTGGCAAATGCTAGTATCTGATAGCAAACAAGTGATGCTATTTCTATTTATGGGAGCAGGCTTATTAATTATGACTAAATTCGCCAGTATTGTTGAAGCTATTAAATGGTTAATCGGAGGATTTTTAGCCGCTTACGGATTATTATTTTGCGCCCAAAATATTCCCGCTTGTTCGGCTTTTAACACTTGGGCAAGACCCGAAATTTATGGCCCTGATGGAGAAGCCACCTTACTCAAAACGGCTTCCATTCGCATCATTTCTTCTCACATGACTACCCCCTTACATCATTTATTCGGTTTAGGACCAGGGCATACCGTGGGACGTTTAGGAGGGTGGATGATTCGAGAATATGAACATCTCTTAGGTCCATTAGGTGTTACTTCTCACCCAGCCACTTTTGAGACATGGCAAGCGGTGATGAACAGTTGGTTAGGAGATCAATCTAGTATGTTTTCTCCCCTTTGGGGGTGGGCTGGAATTTGGGGAGATACAGGTTGGTTAGGATTGGCTAGTTACTTATTTTTAGGCTATGTGGTCTGGGCTTATCTTTGTAAAGATGATTTTTGCCGATTTACTATTTTATCTGTTGCCTCCTGTGGGTTCATTTTTTCCCAAATGGAAGAACCGGGCTATACTCTTTTTATTACTATGATTATTATGATTCGTTGGCATGAACATCGGGCGAAAGAGCAACTAAACATTTAATCTGAGATAGGTTTCCCCATCCAAGCAGAGGCTAGTCTCTCTAGAGACGTTACTTTCCCTGCGCCCCAAAGTAGTTGACAATCCCCTGCCTAAAGGCGAATGTATTTTTCATTCATAGACCCAAATTTTTGGGTAAATTTTGCCCACATACACCGCAAATAGGTTAGGCTTAGAAAATATCCTAGGTTCTACTGAATATCTCTCTAAGCCGTGTTATTAGGACTTTTAGCCGTTTTAAGAGCGAGAAACTGCTAGGTTTTAGGGATAAATTATCAAAAAGGCTTGCCTTTTTCCGATTCCCCCTGTTCCCTGTTTCCTGTTTCCTAGCCCCACGAGTAAAGTTATTCAGCAAGCTCTATCCTATTTTAACTCAAATCGTAATGTCCCAATTCTTGAATTCGTCTTTACAGGATTTTCAGACCAGTATCATGTTGTTTGACCTTTCTATCCGAGGTCATCATCCCAATTATATTCGTCATCTCATCAGCTACTGGTTAGCTCAAAATACGGTCAATTTTCTTTATCTTGTGGTATCTCCCCGTTTCTTAACAGAACATCCTGAAGTCGTTCAATTAGCGGATGGTGCTGATTCAATTGAGTTTGTAGCCATTACTTCAGAAGAAGAAACCGCTTTAGCTTCTCGTCAGTCTAAATGGGGTCGCCAACGGCGAAATTTTCAGGAATGGCGACTCTTACAACGCTATGCTAAACAACTGCAAGTCAAGCATTGTGTAATTCTCTATTTAGATACCTATATTTTACCTTTAGCCTTGGGATTAGATTCTTTTTGTTCTCTTTCTGGCATCTATTTCCGTCCTCGTTTTCACTATCCCCAGTGGTCTGATTCTCCTTTAACACTTCGTGAGTCTCTACAACTCTCTTGGGAAAAATGGCTATTATTTCGGGTTCTAAGTCAAGCCAAGTTCACAAAACTTTTAAGTTTAGATCCCTTCGTTTTAGATTCTATTCGCCAGTGGTCATCTTCTCATAAAATTGTCCACGTTCCTGACCCCGTAGAAGAAATCCCCCCTGTCACGGTACAACGAGAGGTGTTTTGTCAATCGCGGGGAATAGATTCTCAACGGCAGATTTTCTTGCTATTTGGGGCGTTGAACGAGAGAAAAGGGGTTTATCCTTTGTTAGAGGCGATCGCACAACTCCCAGATCATTTAGCACAAAAACTCTGTTTATTCTTAGTGGGAGAGTCTAACATTGCTGATGATCTCAACCCTAAAATTGACAATCTCTGTCAAAACCACCCCGTCCAAATTGTCCGACACTACCAATTTATCCCTCACTTTGAAGTTTCCCAATATTTCCAACTCGCCGATGTTATTTTAGCCCCCTATCAGCGTCATGTGGGAATGAGTGGAATTTTGCTCCTTGCGGCCGCTACTCAAAAACCTGTTCTCAGTTCTAATTATGGCCTAATGGGTCAAATGGTTCAACGCTATGAATTAGGATTAACTATAGATAGTAGTCAACCAAGTGCAATTGCTCAAGGATTTACTCAATTTTTAACCGATTCCTCTCCACCAAATCGTTCCCCCGGACTACCCAACGCTACGGGAACACAAAATCACCCCCAAAGAGCAAAAATCTGGGGAAATCCCAGTAAAATGGCAGACCTAGCACGTCAACATTCCCCTGAACGCTTTGCAGCTACTGTTTTTCATCAACTTTTCTAAAGTTGAGGGACTCTGGGAGAAAACCTTGATTAGAATAAAGCAAATTGAGGTGACTGGTATGAGCTTAAAAATTAAAATCCCCCTGAAAGAGCAACGAACCCTTGAGCAAATTACTGAACACTATTTAATTGAAAAACAATTAGCTCAGAAATTACTAAGTTCCACCATTGAACAGCGACAACAAGAGCATTTATATACTCAGTTATATGATGAACTTTTTCAAAAAGTACCTCATCACTCTTTATTAACTCGTAAAGTGACCGAGGAGAATCAATCCATTTGGCAAAACCAGTTAAAAATCATTACTGAGTTTTTAACGCCCCAGACGGTCTTTTTAGAAGTCGGTCCAGGGCGTTGTGACTTTTCGAGGGAAGTCTCTAAATTGGTGCAGAAAGTTTATGCTGTTGATGTTTCTCCAGAGTTAACCAAGGATTTACAACTCCCCGATAATGTTGAGGTGATCATTTCTGATGGTTGTACGATTCCTGTTCCTGACCAAAGTATTGACTTGATTTATAGTAATCAGTTAATGGAACATTTACATCCTGATGATGCTATTGCCCAATTAGAGAATATTTGTAAAGCCCTTAAACCCGGTGGGCGTTATGTTTGTATTACCCCCCATGCTTTATCCGGTCCCCATGATATTTCTAAGTATTTTGATGAAGTTGCTACGGGTTTTCATCTCAAAGAGTATAAAATTTCGGAACTGGCTAAATTATTCCGTGCGGCAGGGTTTTCTAAAGTCTTTTTGCGGAAGGTTTCGTCTAAATTAACCTTGCAGATTCCTCTCATTTTCCCCGTTCAGTGGATGATTGAAATTGCAGAAAGTTTGTTAGGTTTTTTACCTTATAATCAACGTCGTTTGATAGCAGAAAAGTCTCTAATCTTTAGATCAATTACTTTAGTTGGAGTACGGTGATACAACCTTGACAAGTTTTGACTCACTCGTTAGAAATCAAGGGAACAAGGAATCGGGGGGAGTCATAAGGCAATAATTCTTAATTTCCCGACTCTTCTCTCTTCCCCGACTTCTGACTCCCCATTCCCCAACTCTCGGACTTATTCAACAAGGCCTAAATAGTGTTTTCCAATTTGTGAAACCCTATACTGCTGAATATCCCTCTAAGCAGTATTACTAGGACTTTCGATTAGGAGCGAGAAACTGCAAGGTTTTAGGGATAAATAATCAAAAAGGCTTGCTTTTTTCGACTCCTGTTCCCCGTTCCCTGTTCCCTATCTATGAAAAACTTGCGGATTGCTTGGTTATTAACTTCTGCCTTCTACTATTGGCAACCCACCATGAAGAGTCTCAGTCAACTCTTTCCTCAAACCACGGTGTTCACCAGTCGCTGGCATGGTTATGCACCGGGATTAGAAAATAGCTTTCAGGTGGAAATAGTAGGAGAACGAAAAATTGTCGCCTTATCCGCATCTAAACAAAGTTATGGCGATAACTTTACTTATCTCCCCTTGGGAATTATTAAACCCCTAATCACTTTTACACCCGATGTTATTTTTTCCAATTCTTTTGGAATGTGGACGCTGTTAGTCTTACTGCTAAAACCTATCATAAGATGGCGAGTTGTAATTGCTTATGAGGGAAGTTCTCCGGGAGTAGATTATCGTCATTCGACTCCCCGTTTGGCACTGCGTCGCCTGATGGTTCGTTGGGCTGATGCTTGTATTAGTAATAGTCACCGAGGAGGGGATTATTTAAAAACTTGCTTAAATTGTCCCCCGCAAAACTTGTTTGTTCATCCCTATGAAGTGCCGCTTCCCCATGTTTTAACGGTTGAAAATCAAACCTTTGAACAGGATTTTAAGAATAAGGTACACCCCCCTTTAAAAAAGACCTCAGATTGTGTTTTCCTGTTCGTTGGCGGCATTATTCCCCGCAAAGGGTTAAATTTCCTGTTAGAAGCTTGTCATCAGTTAGAGAGCCAAGGTAAGTGCAATTATGAACTGTGGGTGGTGGGGGATGGTGGGCAGAAAGCGGAATTAGAACAATGGAGTGAGGCGCAAGGATTAACGGAACGGATTCGTTGGTGGGGTCGTGTAGACTATGGAGAATTGGGGTCTTATTTTCATCAAGCCGATGTGTTTGTTTTTCCCACCTTAGAGGATACTTGGGGGATGGTGGTTTTAGAGGCTTTGGTCTGTGGAAAACCCGTTTTGTGTTCCCAATGGGCAGGAGCTTGTGAATTAATTCAAGAGGGCAAAAATGGCTCTGTTTTTGACCCCAGAGCAACGGATATTTTAGCCCAGAAAATGGCTCTATTTTTGGAACAACCCAGTCTGGCGGCTACTTGGGGAGAGCAGGCTAAGATCCTCATGGAACAATATAGCCCAGAACAAGCTGCCCAATTTCTAAGTCGTGTCGCTGAAACTCTATGTCTACCTCCAGACCATTGAAAATTCTGCTCTCTGCCTATGCTTGTCGCCCCGGAGAGGGGTCAGAACCTGCCATTGGTTGGAATTTAGCTCAAGGGTTAGTCCAACAGCATCAGGTGTGGATTCTGACGCGGGAAAGCAATCGTCCGGCGATTACGGCCGCTTTGGAGGAGCAGCCTTGTCCGGGTTTGACGGTGTTATATTGTGATCTCCCTCCCTTCCTCCAACCGCTTCAATTACAACGGAAGCTGGTTCATTTGCATTATTACTACTGGCAAATTCTGGCCTATCAGCAGGTGCGCCAACTCTACTCCCAAGTGGGTTGGGATTGTATTCATCATGTTACCTATGTGAAGTATTGGAGTCCCAGCTTTTTGGCCTTGTTACCTGTGCCGTTTATTTGGGGGCCAGTGGGTGGGGGTGAGGTGACTCCGGCGGGTTTTCGGTCTACGTTTAGTCTACGGGGTCAATTTTATGAACTGTTGCGAGATGTTGCCCGTGGCCTGGGAGAATTAGACCCTTTTGTTAAATTAACCGCCCAGCGCAGTGAAATAGCGTTTGCGACGACGGAACAAACTGCCCAACGTCTACGCGCTTTAGGGGCGAAACGGGTGGAAGTTCTCTCCCAGTTGGCGTTATCTGGGGCTGAGTTTGAACTAAGGGAACGGGGGGTTGAGGAATCTGGGGGGCGGGTTATCCTCAGTATTGGTCGTTTGTTGCACTGGAAGGGCTTTCATTTAGGGCTAGAAGCGTTTGCTAGAGCGGATATTCCTGAGACTATTGAATATTGGCTGATTGGGGAGGGACCGGAGAAAGAGCGCCTACTCACCTTAGCCCACACTTTTGGTTTAGGGGAACGGGTTAAATTCTGCGGGAAACTCCCCCGAGGGGAAGTTCTCTCACTGCTTCAGCAGGGATTGGCTCTGCTTCACCCCAGTTTGCATGAGTCGGGGGGGATGGTTTGTTTAGAAGCAATGGCGGTGGGGTGTCCGGTGATTTGCTTGGATTTAGGGGGGCCAGGTTTATTGGTGACACCGGAGACGGGGTATAAAATTCCGGCTGTTTCTCCAAGGCAGGCGATCGCGGATCTAGCCCAAGCTATTACAACAGTCGCCCAAAACCCCCAGCAGCGTCAAGCCCTAGGAGAAGCAGCCCAGCAACGGGTTCAAAGAGACTACACCATGCAGGCTAAACTCGCCCAATTCAATTGCTACGCAACGCTTCGCGTTTGCTGCGCAACGCTGCGCGAACGCGGAGCGTCACGAAGTGAACACACGGCCCTAGTTGAAAATATTAAAAATCCGTAGGGGAAAGAGAAATAACCCCAACGTCTGATCCAACGGGCGGGTAATTTCCGATAAGGTATCCGAAATGCTGGCCAGTGTAGAACGACGGACTAAAATCACATCATTATTGCGCAGGGCGGGGTTGTTGTCGTCGTTAATGGGAGCGCCAAAATCAATGTCAATGGTGCGCCGCGTGACAGTCCCGTTGGGATTTAACCGCACTAATTCCACAGAACGGGTGTGCGCTCTTATATTAAACCCTCCCGCTTCGACAATGGCCTGATTTAAGGGGGTATTGGGGGGGATTCTCAAGGCCCCATTGCCCCGAATTTCCCCCACAACACGCACGCCAATGGTATCGGGGGAGAAACTCGCCTCGGCGATTTGAATGGCTTCTTCGGGGTTTAATTCTGGGGCAAGGGGAACAAAAACGGTGTCCCCTTCTTGGAGGACGACATCCTGTAAGGAATCTCCAGCCCGTAGTAATTCCCAGAGATTCACCTCGACAATCCGTTCCTCTTCTAAGTTGGTGCGTCGCCGAATCTGGATGCGGCGGATATCCGCTTGGGGTTTAATTCCCCCGGCCACCTGAATCGCCCGCGTGACGGTGGGAGGAACTCCACTCATACCTCCTCCTCCGGGGAGTCCGGCTGCCCCAGTACGGGCTGCCCCGGTGACGGTGTAGGGGCCGGGGCGAAAGACTTCCCCAATCACTACGATGTTTAGGGGGCGTTCAGCGTTGGCGTTAAAGCTAATAGTGGGAATGCGGGACATTTGGGCTAAGTTGGTTTCGCTGACGGTGGGGAGAAAGATCGTATCACCATCCCGCAGGGTGGGGTCATTGGCGCGGTTTCCCTGTTGTACAAAGTCCCACAAATCGGCGCGAATAATTTTGTCGGGGGCATTCCGTTGAGGACGACGGATTTCTACAGCGCCCAGGTCAGCCAGTTGGGTAATCCCTCCGGCCGTGTTGAGGGCTTGGGTGAGGGTGGGGAATAATGACCCTTGACGTTCCATAGTATAAGAACCGGGACGGTTGACTTCTCCGGCTAAACTGACGCGCACGGAACGGGTGTTGAGGAGACGGACGGTCACTTGGGGCGATCGCAGGATACGGCGATTTTCGTAGGCGTTGGCGATCGCCCGACTCGCTTCTTCTAGGGTCATTCCTTGCAGGGAAAGAGATCCCACTTGGGGTAAGTTGACCATGCCATTAACGAGAATTTCGTGCTGTCCACTGTATTGGGGAACCTGGAAAATTTCAATGCTGATCTGATCTCCTGCTCCTAATGTGTAGGGATCTTCAGCGTGGGGGGGGGTGGGTACGGGGTCGTTGGTGAGAGGAAAGGCCTGAACCGTTGCACGAGGGCGTTCCAACAGGGTGACACTCACCGGGGGATTATCTAACAGTTGGGCGCTTTGATAGACTTGGGCGATCGCTTCCTCGACCTGTTCAAGGGTCATGCCTAAGATAAATAGGTTGCCTATGCCAATGAGTTCAATACTACCCATTGGTTGAAGAATAGCTTCAGTGCTATATTGGGGTGCAGTTAAGAATTGAATACCTAGGCGATCTCCCACTCCGACCCGTAATTCTGAGGTCGCTTGGCTCATCAGGAATTGTGGGGGGGCGAATTCCTTAAAAAGGGAACGGGGAACGGGGAACGGGGAACAGGGGAGAGTTTGCCCCCCATTTGCTACGCAACGTTTCACGAACAAACTATCCCCCAGAAGGGAGGCTAGGGTGGAATTAGACCCACTGGAATTGAGCATAATCCATCCACCTACTGTTAAAATGGATATCTTAAAAAAGTAGTTCATACGGTCTTTGGCAATGG
This sequence comes from Spirulina subsalsa PCC 9445, assembly GCF_000314005.1. Taxonomy (NCBI): domain Bacteria; kingdom Bacillati; phylum Cyanobacteriota; class Cyanophyceae; order Spirulinales; family Spirulinaceae; genus Spirulina; species Spirulina subsalsa. The sequence continues at coordinate 68,421 of NZ_ALVR01000010.1, read as the reverse complement.
CTGACATCCTCCCGCCGCTCAATCAAAGATTAGAGTGCGAGCCTTCTTTCGAGGTGCTTCCTAGTAACAAAAAATTTACTCAAAGCTAAGATAAATATATCTTGACCACTAACTCCCAAAGCGAAAACCAAGCTAAAAAGGGCTGTGTTGCCAGAGAAAACTTGGGTCTTAGGAACTAGGACTTCTGCCTGGGTCGGGAAGATAAGACTCGCTATATTTCGGTAGAGAAAGCACTTCCCATTGAATCAGGAAGCCCCATCCTCCAACGGCAGGGTGGGGTAGTTCACCTCCAAAAGCTCATTCACTCGCATGGCGATTTCAACTTTGCTCTGCCTGAGCAATTTTATCTCGGATTCGGTCAGGGGTCGGGGTTTTGAGCAAGTAACGTGCTTCAGACTCTGTAAGGCAGTCAAAGGTGAAGCCGAATCGGTTTTGCCACCATTGTTCAAGTTCGCATCCATGTTTTAACCTCAGTGCATTAAGAGTTGACTCTGTTAAAGCAAGATTTGCTGAATAGGGTTTGCCTGTTAAGACCGTTGCACCCATGACCTTTCCTGCACGCTGAATAATATGAGAGCGGAGGTTGGCGAGAGTGCCACCTTGTCCTACAAAGTCATCCACTAAAAGATAACATTGGTCTGGGATAACTGCTCCTTCAAACTTAGCTTGTCGGGCAAGCCGAGAAAAACCATCGGCACCGGTATGGGCGACAATATTGGTTTGAACGATGGCGCTATCTGCCCGCCAATGTAATTTCTGAGCTAGGCAATTGGCTAATACTTCAGGAATCGCATTCACCCCAATATTTTCAATGGCGTGGGCTGAAACTAATATCATCGGGATGCCTGCAAATGTAGATGCTAACTGTTCTACTACTTGTTCTGAAAGCATCTCATTAACCAACTGATATGCAGCATTAGGGTCTCCTGATTTAGCCGAATGGTAAGCAAAATGCTTTTTCACCGCTAATTCTGGGGCGTGAATCCATACTGATGGAAATTCATCCCAAGGAAATCGCACAACTGTCATTAGCTCAAAACCCTCTACTGAATAGCACTTAATTTCTTGACACTCCCCGCGAGTCACGCGACGGGGATTCTTGGTTCATCGACCAGACTTTACTGAGCAGGATTGCTCCAACCCAGCCAGTGTCCCAATCTCCCCAAGCGTATAACTTCCCGTGTGTCCCACGGTAGTTAGTCCAAGGCGCAGGATGGTAATGGTTTGTTCTAGCCAAAGTTGGTAGTCTGTATCGTATAAGGGGAATATTGGTTTCATGGCGGATTGGATGCGAATTGTTCTTGCATACACAGATTGTAGCCATCCCTAATTGTCAATTACCCCACCCACAAGGGGATGGGGCTTGGAATAGCTAGGTTCCAACTAAGAATTGACTAGCCCATTGAGCCGAACTCTGCTACGCACTTCCGGTTGCTTCTCTAGACCGGATTTATCTGCAAGTCTCCTAGCTAGAGACGTTGGGAAAGCCAAGCCATGTTGAGTTCGGTGGGCGAAGAGACTCAAACTCGAAAGAGGTTTATCACAATGCTACGAGTTCCAGTTCTATCACCTGACGGCAAGCCGTTAATGCCAACTAAACCAAGTCGCGCCCGTCGCTGGATTCGGGATGGATTGGCAGTGGGCAAATGGTCAGATTTGAGCGTGTTTTACGTCCAATTGACTAAGCAGCCTTCTGGGGAAGATACTCAATCTATTGCGGTTGGGGTTGACCCCGGGAAGCTGTATTCAGGTGTGGGCGTACAGTCGGCGAAAGCTACTCTGTTTTTAGCTCACCTGATTCTACCGTTTCAAACTGTCAAAGACCGGATGGAGCAACGCCGTATGATGCGACGCGGACGCAGAGGACGGAGAATTAACCGCCAGGTTGATTACTCCAAACGCGCCCATCGTCAAAAGCGATTTAACAACCGCAGACAGAACAAGTTGCCTCCCAGTATCCGGGCTAACCGACAGCTTGAATTGCGAGTAGCGACTGAGCTATGCCGTCTGTTTCCAGTCAGTAAGATTGTCTACGAATATGTGAAGGCAAATGGTTCAAAATCCTTTTCTCCTGTAATGGTGGGTCAAAAAGTGATGCTGGGATGGTTGTCAAAATTAGCCCCGGTTGAAACACAATTCGGCTACAAAACCGCCAATCTCAGAACTCAATTAGGATTAGTTAAGTCAAAGGACAAATCGGCTCAAACCCCTGAAAGCCATGCTGTTGATGGCTTGGCTTTAGCTTGCTCTGAGTTGGTCAAATACGAACAGTTTCACACGGCCAACACTCGCGGTCATACTTGGACAGGTTCAGTTGTCCTAACGCCATCCGTTTTCAGGGTGATTCGTAGACCTCCAATTTCTCGCAGGCAACTGCATTTGATGGTTCCAGCCCAAGGTGGTATACGCCGTAAATACGGCGGAACTACAACACGCCATGGAGTCAGAAAAGGTGATGTTGTTAAAGCTGAAATGGCAGGTCGAGTTTATGTTGGTTGGGTAAGTGGCGACACTCAAAAAAAGGTTTCTGTCAGCGATGCGAACTGGAAGCGAATTGGTCAGTTTACTGCGTCCAAAGTTCAGCTTTTAGCTAGAGCTAACGGACTGGTGGTGAGCCGACAACCTATTGTTGGCTTTGGGGACATCGTTCACACAGCAAACACTTTTGTCCCTCCGCACCCACAAGGGGATGCGGTTTCTTGGAGGTTTTTATGAAGCTCTCCCACCTTACGCGAGGTGGCGGTATCTCGGAGGTTTTTTGATGAAAATTTTAATGCTCAGTACCTCTGATTTAGAAGGGGGGGCGGCAAGGGCTACCTATCGCTTGCATCGGGGTTTCCATCAGATCGGTCAGGAGTCTCAAATGCTCGTCCGGGCTAAGTTGAGTCGAGATCCGACGGTGAAAGCAGAACGTCATCTCTTAACAAAACTGGGGCCTCCCCTCAATAGTGTTCCTTTGCGTTCCTACCCCCAACGGCCGGGTCTATTATTCTCCCCCCAATGGTTTCCCGATGCGATCGCCTCTACTGTTGCCCAGCTTAACCCAGATTTAATTCATCTGCACTGGGTTTGTAATGGTTTTCTGCGCATTGAAACTTTAGCTCAGTTCAAAAAACCCCTATTTTGGACATTCCATGATATGTGGCCCTTCACCGGGGGCTGTCATTATAGTGAGGATTGCGATCGCTATACTCAACAATGCGGTCACTGTCCTCAACTCCAGAGTCAACGGGAACGGGATCTTTCCCGTCGCATCTGGCAACGGAAGGCAAACGCTTGGCGAGGGCTTAACTTAACACTGATTGCCTCCAGCACTTGGATGGCGGACTGCATTAAAGCCAGTTCTCTATTATCTCATTATCCCCTGCATATCATCCCCTGTGGTTTAGATTTAACGGTCTATCGCCCCATTGACCGTAATACTGCCCGTTCTTTGCTCAATCTACCCTTAGATCGGTCTTTGGTTTTATTTGGTGCGATCGCCGCCACCTCAGATCCACGCAAAGGATTTGACCTCCTCCTCGCCGCCCTCCAACACCTCACCACCCAAAAGCCTCAACTCCCCCTAGATTCCCTTGAACTCCTGATTTTTGGGTCTGAATCCTCAGACCTCACCATCCCCTTTAAAGCCCACTATCTTGGGACATTGAGTGATGATCTCACCCTCGCCCTCATCTACTCCGCCGCCGACGTGATGGTAGTCCCCTCCCGTCAGGAAGCCTTTGGACAAACCGCCTCTGAAGCGTTAGCCTGTGGGACTCCCGTTGTAGCCTTTAACGCTACCGGGTTAAAAGATATTGTAGATCACCAGCAAAATGGTTATTTAGCCACCCCCTACGCCGTCGAAGACCTCGCCCAAGGCATTGCTTGGGTTTTAGCCGATGGGGAACGTTATGCTCAACTCTCCCACCACGCCCGCCAGAAAGCTGAACAAAGCTTTGAGATTAAACAACTCGCTTCCCGTTATCGGACATTATTTGAGCAAAAATAGCGACACCTTCCCCGACAGGAAAATGCGCTAACCCATACAGCGCAAGACTTTTAGCCGCATCTCTCCTTTAGCCAATTTATACAAATCATAAAATTAGCTTTTTAGCTTTTTAGCCTTTACTAAATTAGTAAATTAACCTAAGACGCTTTTTAGCTATAATAGATTTTATCTTTCCACCAAAAGCCTTAAATGATGCTAACCCTTGCGGTCGCCTCCCTTTCAGGAGGACAAGGTAAAACCACAGCCACTCTGTTTTTAGGGCGTAAACTCGCCCAACTGGGCTATCCCACCTTACTGATTGATGCTGACCCCCAACACAACCTAACCACCTACTTAGGTCTAGAACTCAAACCCAACGAGCCAATGTTGTTAGAGTTCATCAAACAATCCGTCGAATTACAAGAAGCCATCTACCCTGTCACCGGAGAAGACAACCTGTTTCTCATCCCCGCCGATGACCAACTCGATGGAGTCGTGGACTATTTAGCCAGTAGTGGAGTAGGAGCCACCCTACTCAAACACCGTCTAGAACCCCTGACCTCCACCTTTAAAGTCTGTGTTATTGATTCTCCTCCCCAGCGTTCCCAAATTTGTCTAACCGTCCTCGGTGCCGCCAATAGTTTAATCATTCCCGCCGAAGCTTCCCTCAAAGGCTATGGTTCCCTAGTGCGGACATTAGACCTTTTAAAGTCCATGCAGAATGTACGAGCCACCCAAGCCCAAGTCCTAGGCGTTATACCCTTCCGAGATCGTTGGATTGGCAACAATCAAAGCACCGAAAGCCGTCTGGCCGTGGAAGCCATGACCGAAGAAGTCGGCAAAAACCTGATGTTGCCCTCCATTCGGGAATCTGAACGCTATAAACAGGCCATTAATCGCCGCCAAACCTTAACCGACCTCGGCTATAGCGACCTTGAATATCCCTTTAGTCTCTTAATTGAAAGCCTTGTCCAACAGCTAGGAGAACCCAGCCATGTCTGATAATCTACTGAACGAACTCCGCCAAAAACGTCAACGAACCATTGTTCCCCAACGGGAAGATACCCTCATTCAAGACACCGCCCCTCCCCCCACAAATGCCCCCATCTCTCCCCCTCCTTCCCAGACACTTGGCGAACAGAACACTTTGCGAACCGAGAACACCTTAGCCGAACTCCAAGCCAAATTAGCCCGATTCCCCAAGATGCGGCGACGTTCTGCCGTTGTTTTAGAAGACCCCATCGACCAAGCACTGACTCATTTTTGTAAAGACTCCAAAATTACCCTAGAAGTATTCATTGAGGCCGCGTGGCAGGTGGCAGCCGAAAACCCCTCACTGCTGAACGCCATTTTGGTTGAAGCTCAACAACGATATCGTTCACGGAAAGAGGCAGGTCAACTACGACGTTTAATGACGATGCTTATCAAAGAATCAACGTGAACTACCCCACCCCGCAGCGGTGCGTTTGTCGTCCGGATTGATCAAACCATGGGCGTTATGCTAACATCAAATTAACATTGAATTTAGTGCAATCATGCTTAACCTCAGCCGCGACATTCAATCACTCTCTAACTTCAAACGCAACACCAGCCAATTCACAGAACAGATGAAAGCAACCGGCCAACCCATTATTCTCACCGTTAATGGCAACGCTGAATTAGTCATTCAAACCGCCGAAACCTATCAAAAACTCTTGGATAAAATTGAATATCTAGAAACCCTTGCCGGGATTAAATCCGGTCTTGCCGATATTGAGGCTGGACACACAAGATATTTGAGTGAATTCCAAAATGCTATGGCAGAAAAACATGGTATTTCAGGTTAGATTAGCTCGTACTGCTGAACAAGACATTGAAACCCATTACGAATGGCTAAAACAGCGCAATCCTCAACAAGCTGATGGTTGACTAAGTTCTTGACTCTTAAATATTCGTAGGCTATCACATCGTTAGAGTGAACTACGCACCTTGCTAACTTCACAGCAAAGTCTTTACGTTGCCTACTTATTTTAAGATGAGCCTTCGCTAATCTTGCTCGTGCTTTTTGACGATTTCTACTCCCTTTTTTCTTTTTAGATAATCGTCTTTGAAGTCGTTTCAATCGTTTCTCTGACTTGCTCAAGAATTTAGGATTTTCAACTTTATTACCCTCATGGTCTGTATAGAAAGAAGCTAAACCTACATCTAAGCCGATACACTTACCTGATGGTTTAACCTCTTCTTTAACCTCACAAGAAAGCACAAACTGACAATAATAACCGTCAGCCCGTCTAACCAGCCTCACTCTTTTAAAAAGATTGCCGGGAACTCCCCATCCCCTCGTGGGTGGGGATGAAAGGCCAGTCAATCAAGCGGTTCAATGCCGCGCAGATTGACAATAATCTATCGGTCTTGCCATTAATCCTTTTTGTGTTAAACTTGGAAAATGAGAAATGTTGTTAAGGTCAGAATCTATCCAACCACTGAGCAGCAAGTAGCCTTGTCAAAGGCGTTTGGCTGTGCTAGGTGGTGGTGGAACTACGCTCTAAACCTGAACAATGAAACCTACAAAGCAACCGGGAAGGGACTGTCAAGACAGGGGTATAACGACCGCTTACCAGCACTCAAAAAGGAGTTTCCTTGGTTGGCCCAATGTTATTCCCAAGTTCTCCAGTCTGTATCCCTGAATCTTTCTCGGGCGTTTATCAGCTTCTTTGAGGGAAGAGCTCAATATCCCAACTTCAAGAGCAAGCATGGTAAGCAGTCAATTCAGTATCCGCAGCACGTCAAGTTGTTGGATAAAGCGATTAAATTGCCTAAAATCGGTGATGTCAAAGCAAAATTTCATCGTGTTTTCGATGGTAAGCTGAAGACCGTTACCGTCAGCATGAGTAGGACGGGCAAATACTCCGCCTCTTTGCTTTTTGACGATGGACTACCTAAACCTGAAATAAGCAGCCAAGGTAAAGCGGTTGGGATTGACCTAGGGTTAGCCCATTTTGCCATTACGTCTGATGGTTCTAAATTTGATAATCCCAAACCGCTCAAGAAGAGAGAGAAAAACCCTGAAACGCAGCAGCAAAAGTTATCTCGTAAACAGAAGGGTTCAAAGCGTCGGGCTAAAGCAAGACGTATTGTAGCGCGAGTGCATGAGCGGATTGCTAACACTCGCAAAGACTTCCAGCACAAACTCTCCCGCAAATTGGTGAACGAAAATCAAGTCATCGTTGTGGAAGACCTGTCAGTCAAAAACATGGTGAAAACCACAATCTAGCCAAAGCGATTTCAGATTGTGGATGGTCAGAATTCACCAGACAGTTAAAGTACAAGGCTGAAAAAGACGGGAAAACCTATCTAGAAATTGGTCGGTTTTTCCCGTCCAGTAAGACTTGTCATGTATGCCTCAATCAGATTGATAGTCTGCCTCTTGATGTTCGTAGTTGGGAATGCCCCAATTGCAAAACCCAACATGACAGAGACGTAAATGCAGCTATCAATATTCGAGATGAAGGCTTACGAATATTATCGTTGGGAACCAGCGATACTGCCCAAGGAGGCAATGTAAGACCAAAGCGGGGGCGTAAGTCATCCGTAGAGGCGGTTGCTGTTGAGTTGGGAAGCCCCGTCCCCTTGTGGGCGGGGTAGTTCACTGTCAGAAAGAAATTAACATCACGGCGATTAAAACCGCTCGTGTCGCATTTCATCCCCCACTTAAAAGATGGAGGCTTTCATGCTCCCGCTATTTTCCCGTAAGAATTTTATCTAAGGATTCGCTGTCGCTCAGTTTATTACTGGGTTGCTATCCCTCCCCTCCCTGCAAGCTAGGAAGGGGAATTCCGCAACATTTTTGTTAACTTTGTACTGTTGAATGCTCCACCACCTGCATTCCGTGATTTGTTCCACACGGAAAAACGCCCCCCAACTTGGGAGGCGTTTAGACCCAATTCTCAATTTTTGATTAGCTTAGACCTGTTAGGCCAGTGAACCTACCCGTTGATTTGGGGAGCCGTTAAAGCTACAGGAGCCGCTTCACCACTTGCTAAGTCTAAGGGGAAGTTGTGAGCGTTGCGCTCGTGCATTACTTCAAACCCTAAGTTAGCGCGGTTCAGGATGTCAGCCCAAGTGTTGATGACGCGACCTTGGCTGTCTAAGATGGATTGGTTGAAGTTGAAACCGTTCAGGTTGAACGCCATGGTGCTTACACCCAAAGCGGTGAACCAGATCCCAACCACCGGCCAAGCTGCTAAGAAGAAGTGCAGGGCGCGGGAGTTGTTGAAAGAAGCGTATTGGAAGATTAAGCGACCGAAGTAGCCGTGAGCCGCTACGATGTTGTAGGTTTCTTCTTCTTGACCGAATTTGTAACCGTAGTTCTGAGATTCGGTTTCGGTGGTTTCACGCACTAAGGAAGAAGTCACCAGAGAACCGTGCATAGCGCTGAATAACGCACCGCCGAACACCCCGGCAACACCCAACATATGGAAGGGGTGCATCAGGATATTGTGTTCAGCTTGGAACACTAACATGAAGTTGAAAGTCCCACTGATTCCTAAAGGCATCCCATCGGAGAAAGAACCTTGACCCATGGGGTAGATCAGGAATACAGCAGTGGCGGCGGATACGGGGGCAGAGTAAGCCACGCAGATCCAAGGGCGCATCCCTAAGCGGTAGCTGAGTTCCCACTGACGACCGAGGTAGCAGAACACACCGATCAGGAAATGGAAGATCACTAACTGGTAGGGGCCACCATTGTACAGCCACTCATCAAGGGAAGCGGCTTCCCAGATGGGGTAGAAGTGTAAACCAATGGCGTTGGAGGAAGGCACAACAGCACCAGAGATGATGTTATTGCCGTAGAGTAAAGAACCTGCAACGGGTTCACGAATCCCATCGATGTCCACGGGGGGAGCAGCGATGAAGGCGATGATGAAGCAGGTGGTGGCGGTTAAGAGGGTAGGGATCATGAGAACACCGAACCAACCGATATAAAGACGGTTATTGGTGCTAGTGACCCACTGACAGAACCGCTCCCAAACGTTGGCGCTCTCGCGCTGTTGAATGGTCGTTGTCATGGTTTGAATAATTGCGATTAGGTGGATAATATGTTTATATCTTGCCTGCTTTGTTACAATTTGTAAAGTTCCTTAACATATTTATTAATTATGTAATTCATAATTTTTACTTATAAATAGCCAAGTGAACTACCCCACCCTGCCGTTGGCGAAGTTGTGGAAGTTTTAGGTTAACTGCCCCACTCCACTTGCGGGATGGGGCTTGTAAATAAAAAAATGGGGCTTGTAAATAAAAAAAAAGTTGTTATTTGATCCATTTTACTTTACAATCAAACTCGTTGACTCTAATCAGGCTCATGAGACAAGTTGTTAAAGTTAGGCTCTATCCAACTAGCGAACAAAAGCTGAAGCTGACAAAAGCTTTCGGCTCTGTTCGCTGGCTTTGGAATTATTGCCTTGCTCTGACCAACGAAACCTACAAGGCAACCGGGAAAGGTGTTTCCGGTATGGAGTTAAAGAAACAGTTACCTCTCCTCAAACAACAGGAAGAGACAGCTTGGTTGTCAGAAACCTACTCTCAATGTCTACAACAGTCGGTTTTAAATCTATCCCAAGCCTTCGTTAATTTCTTTGAGGGTCAGGCCAAATATCCTCGTTTTAAGTCTAAACAGGGTAAACAGTCGCTCCAGTACCCACAGAATGTTAAAGTATTGGAGAACGGCTTGCAATTCCCTAAACTGGGGGCTATCAAAGCGAATCTGCATCGCCTCTGTGACGGACAAGTTAAGACGGTTACATTGTCAAGAACCCAGACTGGAAAGTATTTTGCTTCCATCTTATTTGAGACAAACGAACCGGAATTAACAGCCAAGACCGAGGGGAAGGCAGTAGGGGTTGACCTAGGACTTAAACACTTCGCTGTCACCAGTGATGGGCAAAAAATTGCTAGTCCTAAACACTTCCGCAAACACGAGCGGAATTTAAGGCGCAAGCAACAGAAACTATCTCGCAAGCAAAAGGGGTCTAATTCCCGTAATAAAGCCAGACGGTTAGTTGCTAGAGCCTATGAAAAAGTCTCCAACGCTAGACAGGACTTCTTACACAAGCTGTCTAGAAAAATTGTGAACGAGAACCAAGTCATAATCGTTGAGGATTTAAGCGTCAAGGGAATGATGTCTAACCAGAATCTAGCTAAATCCATAGCTGACTCGGATTGGGGAATGTTCCAAAACTTCTTGGCGTATAAAGCGAGTAGAGACGGAAAGACCTATTTGGAGCTCAGTAGGTGGTTCCCATCTGCCAAAACCTGTAATCACTGCCTGAATATAGTCGATAGTCTGCCTCTGGATACTCGAAGTTGGGAATGTCCTAAGTGCCATACCCATCACAATAGAGATCTAAACGCGGCAATTAACATTCGGAACGAAGGGTTACGGGTACTCGCCTCTGGAACGGGGGCAACTGCCGATGGAGGGAGTGTCAGACGCAATAGGGGGCGCAAGTCTTCTACTGTGCAACTGCCTACGAAGTCGGAAACCCACGCTGTACCCACGGTCAGCACTGGGTAGTTCACTAAACTTAACGAAAATGTTGGTTGCGAAATTTCCGTTCCTCGCTAGGAGAGGGAGGGGATAGACAGTACAAACACACGGAGGGACAGCAAATTCTCCAGAAAATCTGTTATCTTGATCGTCGGAAGAAGACCCTCGATTTTATCGACGGGATGAATTACGACATTTTACAACAGCATACCCCGAATTGTAAAATAAGGATACCAGCCAAAAGTTGGCAGACCGTTTGATGAGAGAAAAGAGTGCGATTGTACTGAAAAATCTCAATGTACTGAAAAATCTCAATGTTGTCGGGATAATGAAGAAGCGCTGTCTAGCCAGAGCGATTAGTCAGGCGGGCTGGGGAGATATCGGAACGGTGTGCTTTGCAACGGATAGGGACGTTGCTGCGGCGATGATAGTTGAGCAGCGTGGACTTGCAGCCCTTCCTAGGTCACGCTTCGCGAACGGACTAGGGGTCAAACTGCCTGAGTCGGAAGAGGTTATCGGGGATGTCCCTAAAAAGACATTTAGAGCCTCCCGTAGAAACAGGAAAGCCTCATAGTAATATGGGGAAGCCCGCACCATACCCCTAGGGTCAGTGTCGGGAGAATGTCAACCATTACACAAAAAAAAAGGAGTTTGGATCAACGTGTCTTAAGAAAGAAATACAGAAATAAAGGAAATCCAAGGTGTCTAGTAAAAAAATCTAGAAAACTTAGGAAACCCAGTAAGTCCAGAAGTCTTGATAAATCCAGAAGTCTTGATAAATCCAGAAGTCTTGACAAGTCCAGAAGTCGTGACAAGTCCAGAAGTCGTGATAAATCATCAGAAGTCTCTTGATAAATCAGAAGTTGATGATAAATCAACAACTATTGTCTACAAGAGCAACGGTGACACGAAGAACCAAAACCCAAACAAACAAAGAAAGAAATCTATGTTATTAGGATAACAAGGTTTTGGTCACTTTAGGCGATTTCATCAAGAAATTCCTTCAATCTAAGATTTATCAAGACTTCTGGCTCACGGGTACTATTTCTTAAGACGGCTGGTCTGGACTCCTCAAAAAGAGGAAACCATGAACAACCACCAACACGCTACCAAACGCCATCCCTGCCCCCACTGCGGTCATGATTCGGGTTGCAAGACCTTTTTTGACGGAGCCGAGCAAATCCAGAAAGTCTGGTGTTTGCGAGTTCTCGGGGACTATGAGGTGGCTTCAGGATGGAAACGAGTGGGCTGGCTACAGCAAGATATGGGCGCGGTCTTAATTCCTGAAGAACACTACACGACTCGAAAACGGGTTCAGACGTTTAGTGTGCCGTCTCATCTACCAATTCTCTCGACCGAACAACGGGATCAGGAATATCGCCACATTATCCGGCAACTTGATTTCTCCTTTAAACACCACCAAAACCTACAGCGACGGGGTTTGAGCGATACTGAGATCAATGTCGCGTTTCGGGAGAATTGGATTACCAGTTGGGAACAGGGAAAATCCGTCGTCGCCTCTCCAGCGTTGGCGGGGGTCAATCCTAAAACCCATTGTTTAACTGGAACCAGGGGTTTGGCGATCGCCGCCATGAATCCCCAAAACGAAATCACAGGCTTCCAACTCGCCCCAGACCAACGGACAAAAGCTAAATACCTCTGGCTCTCCAGTAAATCCCAAGGCGGGAATTCACCCCATCTCCCCACTGGCAAACTCCCCCTCTTCTACTGGCAATGCCCCCAAGACCTCCGAGAGACTCAGGACTACGCCTTACCCCCCTACGACAAGGTACAAATCATTTACCTCATAGAAGGGGCCTTAAAATCCCTCATTGCCGCCTTCATGATTTGGCGCACCAACCCTAACGCCATCATCATCGGCACCGCCACCGCCGCCCGCTTCGACCGCCACACCCTGAAAGCCTATCTGGGACTCCATGAGCACCCCCTCCACTCCCCCATTCAAATCCGTCTCCTCCCCGATGCCGGCTCCCTTCCCAATCGCCACATCTACCAAGCCAACTGCCAAACCTTAAAGCATATAATGTCATGGAATCTTGATATTAAGGTCGGCAATTGGGGTCAGTGGTTCGACAAATCCGAACCTGATTTTGATGAACTCCTCCTAAAGAGTCCATCTGTTCTAAATCCTTGGGAAAGTGACTTAGAAGAACAGATTTACTGGGCAGATCCCCAAGACTATATCAAACGGAAGTCAAGACTGGTAACACCTCAAGCTTGGTTAAACCGTTTGAAAAACGTGCCTTTGGTGGACTGGATGAAAACTCAACTAGCCAGCATAGGATTAGTTGAATCCCAGCCAAAACAGCCGACTCTTGAGTATCGTCCGGGCATGGTTTTTCCGCCCCCCACACCCGGTCAAAGATCTCCCAAAATTATCTTTAAGCCCGGACAACGCCTTCAGGTTTTCCAAACCCTACAAGCCCAAGGCTGGCAATTCATTCATGATTGTTCCGCCCCCGGTTTAGGTAAGTCCCATACTTTTGGACTGTTGGAGTCATCCGGGCCTATCGTCTATATCAATATCCATCACCGTAATCCCTCCACCCTTCCCATTGAGCAGAACTTCACCGACTTACCCGCTCGCCATGAGGGTTTAGCGATTATCCCTGACCACTACACTCCTTCGGGTCAACCCCAATTGTGTCGTGCTAAGGGAAAAGAGGGGGAAATTATTGGAGAGCGTAGCAATTGTTACTATTCTTCTTGGTTTACTCTTCTTCATCAAAAGAGTTATAGCGATGTTGGAAGAGAAATCTGTGGTCGTTGTGATTACAGTGGCAGTTGTTGGGCGGGGAAAGGTCAATATAACTATCTCGGCCAGTTGAGTGAAGTCTTACAGTCGAGTCGGATTCGTTGTCATCTTGACAGCTTGCCTGACACCAAGCTTTTCAATTATTCTCAAGCTATTGGGATTGTGGAGGAAGCCGCTTTGTGTTTACAAGCAACTAGAAAACAAAAGGTTAAACTTGAGGATTTAAATACTCTGTGGAACGAACTTGAACAACAACTTCCCCAGATTTATAGTCAACTCCAACCTTTAAAAACCAGTTTATGGCAGATTTTAATGGGTTGGGTTCGCTCTCAATCACGCTGGGGATTTAATGACCAAGAATTAAGGGACATTTTGCCCACTCCTCCTGAGAATATTGCGGAAATCTGTCAAACACTCCAGAGATTTAATTTTCCTTGGCAAAAAGTGATACAAGAACCTGACTCGGTTCCCATCTTACCAGACTATCCTGGAGGGACATCACTCGCTAATGATATTTTCCGCCATGAAGCCAAGGAGAAAACGGTTCATAAATTAGGGAAACTTCCCCCGGATATTCTGTTGGATCTAGTCCGGATTTGGGGTCACTTACAACCGGGCAGCTTACGGGTGAGGGGGGAAAAGTTAATCCTAACCACTTTAGAAGAACGTCACCCTGATGTTTTGAAGAACTTTAAAACCCTTGTTTTGTTAGATGCGACGGCGGGGCAGGAAGATTTAGCGCGTAAGTTACAGGTTGAAGCCAGCCAAATTATTCAAATTCAAGAAGAGTCTCCGGTGTCGGACAACTTAACGGTGGTCAATGTGCAGATGGAGGGGATGAAGTCGAGTAAGTATTCTAGCCGTTGTATGGAATATCAACAGATACTTACGAAAGCGATTCTCCAACGACATGGCTATAACACTGAGGGGATTGAGTTTTCCTCTCCGACAGAAGACCTGATTACCGCCCAACCCTCCTTACGTCAACGGGGGATTAATGCGGTCATCATTGGCAAAAAGAGTTGTCGGTATCTACCCATTGATGGCCACTGGCATCACCATAACCGTTCAAGTAATGAGTTTAAGGGGATTCCCCTACTCATTACCTTGGGAACTCCTAATCCTAATGTGGGATCTATCGAGGATGAGTATTTGACCCTCACAGGCTCTTTAGAGGGTTTTCAGGACTACTACCGACAAAAGGTTCAAGCGGAAATCCGCCAATTGGTGGGACGACAACGAGCGCATCTCTACCCTGGCCAGTCCTTCTACATTTATATGATTGGTACGAACTTAGATTTATCGTTTCTAAGGGCTGAAGGGATTAAAGTGATGAATTGTAATAGTTTTGAGGTGACTCCTGAAGTGGGGACTCAACGACAACTGGAAAAATGGAAACTGTTGCAGGTGGTTGAACAGTTCATTCGGACAGGTCAGAAAGTAACCCAGAAGGAGTTGGCTGAGTTGATAGGCAAGAGTCAAACCACAATCTCTCAATTGGGCTGGAAGTCGTTCTATGCCAAGCTATTGACTCTACTCCGCGATCCTAGTACCCCTGCCAATATTCTACAAGAACACACGAAAGCCTTACAGGATAAGGTTTTACGGGAATGGTTGGAACTTGAACCCCTTGATATGATCTCTCAATCTCTGGATATGATTGAGAAAAGTGGTCCAAAGGGCTTTCTGGTGCTGCTTACCTGTTTTGATCTTGTCACTCAATTGAAAACTCTTGGTACAATTGCACCGCTATTTTTCCCAATGACGGAAGTTCAGGATTGTATTGAGACAATTTTGAGGTCTTTAAATACAAGTTAGTGTCATTTGGTGAGTTCCATTTGATAACTTTTTTAGTCTTGAGAGGGGAAATTTCTGACCTCTCACAGATTCTTATTATCTTGATCGTCGGAAGAAGACCCTCGATTTTATCGACGGGATGAATGACGACATATTACAACAGCATACCCCAAATTGTAAAATCCTGCTATAATCTTGCCAACAATGAGCAAGAATTGAGTGCTTAACCTTACTTACAACTATAAGATAATTCCAACCAAAGAGCAGACAGAGAAGATCGAATTAAATTTAACTGTCTGCCAATCTGTTTGGAACTATGCTTTGGTTCAAAGAAAGCTTTGGTATAACAGTCGTAGTTGTCAGGTCAACGCTTGCTCTATTCGTTCAGAATATATTGTTGCTCCCTTTGAATATCCTAACTACCCTACTCAATCTGCCAATTTAACCCAAGCTAAAAAGACTAACGATTTCCTTAAGTCTGGTAATGCCCAAGCGATGCAGCAAACATTGCGGAAATTAGAGCGGGCGTTTAACGACATGAAAAGCAAGGGACTAGGTTTTCCTCGCTTCAAAAGGAACATGAAGTCTTTTAATTTAGTTAGTAGCAGAATTGAAGTCAATGGTAACAAGCTAAAGATGCCTCTATTGGGGGAAGTTAAGTTTGTCAAGTCACGGGATATTCCAGAGGGTTTTAAGATCAAACAAGTTCAAGTAATCAAGAAAGCATCGGGTTACTATGTCAACTTAGCAATTGAGCTTGATGTTAATATCCCAACCCCAATACCTCATGGTCACGCTTTGGGGATTGATGTTGGGATTCAAAGTATGCTGGCAACTTCCGATGGTTTGACTCTTCCTAGGCCGAAGTTTTTAGATAAAGCACGGCGTAAGATTAAATTACTACAAAGAAGGCTTAAAAATAAAGACAAAGGGTCCAATAAATGGCAGAAACTACAGCATCGGATCGCTCTATTATATGAAGCTGTAGCCAACAGAAGAAAGGATTACCACTTCAAGTTAGCCCATCAACTCTGTGATGGAGTCGGGATGGTATTTGTTGAAGATATTAACTTCACAGCTTGGAGTAGAGGACTATTCTGTAAGCAGTCTCTAGATATGGGTTTAGGTCAATTCTTTACTATTTTGGAATATGTTTGTTCTCAAACGGATACATATTTTGCCAAGGTAAATCCAGACTATACCTCTCAAGTTTGTCCTGAATGTGGAACCCATACAGGGAAGAAAGAACTCTCTCAAAGGGTTCACTCTTGCTCTGAATGTGGCTACACCGTGGATCGGGATGTTGCTGCTTCAATAATAGTAAAACAGCGTGGATTAACTGCGGTCGGTGCGCCCGTGGTCAAACAGCCCAGTAATGGCGTTCTGTCGGGGACTTCGGTCTAGATAAGAGTCTATATGGGAATCCCTCGCTTTCAGCGATGGGAGGTTCAATTGACATACTGCCGATGCTCACCACTTAAGTGGTGGGTTGCGAGTTTTTCTTTGGGAGTCTTGATGCTATTTTCTGGATTAACCTCTACTTTGGAGTTAGCTCATCATCTTTGTGACCAAGCCAATATCATTTTTGCTGAAGATTTGAATCTAAAAGCTATGTGATCGGGGATGTCCCTAAAAAGACATCTAGAGCCTCCCGTAGAAGCAGGAAAGCCTCATAGTGATATGGGGAAGCCCGCACCGTACCCGTAGGGTCGGTGTCGGGAGGAGGTTACAAGACTAATCACAGAAGCCGAAAACCTATAATTGTAGGGAGGTTCTATAAGCGTGGTTCTGTCTTTCTCGTATCTTGTTCTTCAACCTCCAACTCTAAGTTAATCATGCAGACTGGAAATTCTTCTCCATCTTCCTCCCGTGTTCAACTCTCTGTCCCTTATCCAACTGATGATGAGGGTGGAATGCAGTTAGGGCAGCTGGTGGGTGCTTTACGTCGTCAGGTGCTGCTGATTATTGGCTTAACTGTTGTGATGGGCAGTTTGGGTTATTTAAGAGCAAAAAATCAACCGACGGTTTATCAAGCGAATTTTGAACTTCTCACCCAACCTGTTACCTTGGAAACCAAGATTATTTCCTCGCTTAGTCCTGAAGCGTTAAGTAGTCGTGAGGAAATTGTAGCGGTTCAGGTAGATGATGTTCGGCTGAAACTCTTGCGGAGTCCAGATTTATTGGGACCTATTGCGGAAGAACTATCTTTGAAGTATCCCGGTTTTCATTATGGTATTTTGAATGCTGGATTGGTTATTCGTAATGATGTGAAGGATGTTTTAAGTGTTGGTTATACCAGTTCTAATCCTCAGTTGGTTGAGGATGTTTTACAACGAGTGTCGGAAGCGTATCTTCAGCATAGTTTAGATGAACGTCAAAGTGATATTCGTCAAGGGATTCAGTTTGTTGAAGACCAACTGCCTCATTTGCGTCAACGAGTGGATTCTCAACAGGAACGTTTACAAAAGATTCGTCAAAGTAATAATTTAGTGAACCCGGAAATGACGGGACAACAGCTTTCTACTCAAATTAGTGCGGTTGAACAACAGCAGTTGACGACTCAGGTACAATTGGATGAATTACGGGCTTTATATGAAGATTTAGTGAATGAGTTGACGACGAAATCCCCTGAACAGGCGGCGGCTTCTGTTTTGAGGGATAATCCCCGTTATCAGGGTTTATTAGCCCAACTGCAACAGATTGATACTGATATGGCTCAACAGTCGGTTTTATATCTGGAGAATAGCCCTGAAATGCGTCTTTTACAGCAACAACGGGCGAGTTTAATTCCTTTGCTCTATCGAGAGGCGGAGCGGGTGCAGTCGGAGATGTTGGCGTTAATTCGGGAGTTGGAAAAACGGAATAATGCTCTTACTCTGTCGGCGAATCGCTTGGCTGAACAAATTAAGCGGTTATCGGTTATTACTCGTGAATATACGGATATTCAACGGGAGTTACAGATTGCCACGGATAATTTGAATCAGTTTCTCTCGAAGCGAGAAGCCTTGCGTATTGATGCCGCTCAACGGGAAAAACCTTGGCGACTCCTTTCTCCGGCTGGGGAGCCTAAACCCTCTCGCTCTAGTGGTAAGAAAAATGGGGCTTTAGGGGCAATTGTGGGTTTAATGCTCGGTTGTGGTTTGGCCTTGGGGTTTGATAAGTTAAATGATACTCTATATAGTTATCAAGAGATTAAAAAGACAAGCAAACTACCTCTTTTGGGTGTGATTCCTTGGCAGAAGGAGATTAATCTTGCTCCGGCTGAGGGGAGTTTTACTCCGACTCGTTCTCTTGGGATGAGTCTGGAAGGGGGGTTAGAGGAGTCGGTGTCTTTGGTTCAGCAGTTCCGGGAGGCGTGGATTTGGCTACAGGGGGTTTTGCCGCCGATTCCTTTTGTCTCGCGTCCCTCCCAAGGGGCTGGGGTGGGGTCTAATCGCCGTTATGAGGCTTTGATGTTGGCGGAGGCGTTTCGTTCGCTCTGTACGAATATTCGTCTGCTTTCGCCGGATCATTGGTTAAGGTCTTTGGTGATTACTTCTTCTGAACCGGGGGAGGGTAAATCGACGGTGGCGGTTCATTTGGCGATCGCAGCGGCCGCTATGGATCAACGGGTCTTATTGGTGGATACTGATTTACGCCGTCCTCGGGTTCATACCCATTTAGGATTGATCAATGCTTATGGCTTAACCAACGTCTTGGCGGGGGAATTGGAGGTAAACGCCGCCATTCAGCGATCACCCCTCGA
Organism: Spirulina subsalsa PCC 9445; assembly: GCF_000314005.1. Classification (NCBI taxonomy): domain Bacteria; kingdom Bacillati; phylum Cyanobacteriota; class Cyanophyceae; order Spirulinales; family Spirulinaceae; genus Spirulina; species Spirulina subsalsa. The sequence continues at coordinate 49,604 of NZ_ALVR01000010.1, read as the reverse complement.
AGAAAACCTTTCCATTTTAACCACAGGGTCTATGCCCCCCGACCCCATTCGGTTAATCGCCTCCCAAAAAATGGAAGACCTCATGCACCAACTCTCCGAAGCCTTTGATTTAGTCATTTACGACGCTCCCCCCGTCCTCGGTTTAGCCGATAGTCATCTAGTCGCCACCCACACCGACGGCGTAATTCTCGTTGCAGGTCTAGGTCAGATAAAACGTTCCATCCTAGAGCAAGCCCTCTACGACCTACGAGTTTCTGGTAATCCCTTGCTCGGTGTCATTGCCAATCGCTCCAAAACTTTACCGAGTCGCGCTCCCAGTGATTATGCTCATTACCTGCCCAGGGAGTCTGACCCTGCCGTTGTTCCTGTCAAAACCTTTGATCCTGCCCCCTCTCCCTTCCCAACAGGACGCTTGGCCAACGACACTAAATTTCGGAAAAATCTCCGGTGACATCCTTCCGACACTGACATTTGTACAGTGCGGGGCTTCCCGACGATGAGCTAAATCTGAGTATTTTCTCGCAGTCATGAACTTTTGTTAAGATTATCCCCCCGAATTGTTAAATTTTCCTGAAACTTTTAAGCAGATAAATTAAAGCTGACCTAAAGTCCAGTTCCCCTTCCTTAAAGAACTGATAACTTTTTGACCCAAAATATAAAGATTCTGTAAAACTAGCGGCTGAGTCAGGCTATAACGTAAAGATTCTGTAAAGCTACCCTCTGATTTCCCCAAGAATCTAAAGATTCTCTTCACTTGACCTCTTCTGGCTTCTCCGTAAAAACAACTAGATTACCTTGACCTTTCGCTCAACTTTCAGTATAACAGCGTAAGTAAGGCTTCTTATTTTCTACGTTGGATGAAAAGCTTCTACAGGGTATGTACTGGCATCTGTCAACAGAAGATTTTTTCCAGCTTCCGACAATCTCAAGCACCTCCTAACGGAATGCTTGGCTGGCGACGGGTCTTCATTAAGTGAATCATCTTTAAAGATGACGGGGTTTAATTATGGCACAATCAATCAGTGAAACTGTCCCCCGATCTCGATTGGGTGACTTTCCTGCAATTCCTTCCAAACGGTTGATCAGTTCTTCTGTTACCGCTTTACGTCTAGAAGAACAAGTTCAAACCATGGTCGCTTGGGCGCAGCAACACCAGAGTAAATCCGTCTGTGTTGCCAATGTTCATATGCTCATGGAAGCCCATTGGCATCCTGACTTTGCCCAAATTCTCAACGCTTCGGATCTCGTGACTCCCGATGGAATGCCCCTCGTTTGGATGTTACGTCTGCTGGGGGCAAGCTTTCAAGACCGAGTAGCTGGGATGGACATTCTGCTCAAATCCTGTACACTGGCCCAATATTGTGGTGTCAGTGTTTATTTTGTGGGGTCACATTCTGAAGTTCTAGCCCAGATGAGGCAGAAGCTAGAACAACAATTTCCCCAGCTAACCATTGCCGGGATGGAACCCTTACCCTTCCGTGCATTAACTCCTACCGAAGATACCGCCTTAATTAAAAAAATTAATCAAAGTGGTGCTGGTCTAGTTTTTGTCTCCTTGGGATGCCCTAAACAAGAACGTTGGATTGCACAACATAAAGGGAAAATTCAAGCGGTTATGGTAGGTTTAGGTGGCGTTTTCCCCGTTTATGCGGGTTTGCTTAAACACGCTCCCGAACAAATACGCCAAATGGGTTTAGAATGGCTCTATCGCTTAGTTCAAGAACCTCAACGCCTCTGGAAGCGCTACGCACAAACCATTCCGCCCTTTCTTTGGTTAGCTACCAAGCAATTGTACTTAGAAACTCGTCCGGTTGCTGAACCCTTCCCTTTGCCAACCGTCGATTCCTTGCTGTTCCAAACTTCTATCCCCATTGGTCAGCTACTCTATCAAGCGGGTTTATTATCCGAAGATCAAATTAACCGAATTTGTCATTTACAAGCTCAATCTCGTCATCTCCGTTTTGGAGAATTGTTGGTACAGCAGGGATGGTTACGACCGGAAACTGTAGACTTTTTTGTTGAACAGTTACCTAAAGTCGTAGTTGCTCCTTGTAAACAGCCTTTAGGGTATTACTTAAAATCGGCTGCTTTATTAGATAGTGAACAGATAAAAGTCATCTTACAGGAACAATCCCACCGGGGTGAGCGTTTTGGGGAAATGGCCGTCCAGAAAGGTTGGCTCAAACCTGAAACCCTAGATTTTTTCCTCGATTATCTTGTTCCCGAATCTATCCCTGTCACCGTTTAATCTCGTCCAACTTTTTCCTTCATTCGGAGTGCAGCCCTTATGAACTTGTCTAATTCAGCCTTATTTCAAGACATCAACCAAGGGATTTATTTCCCCGGTGCGACTTTTCACCCTTCAACTAACTCTCTCTTTAAGCGTTTCTTAGATATTTTGGGCAGTTTGGTAGGTTTGGTTATTTTAGCGGTGATTTTTATACCCATTGCCCTGGCTATCCAAATTGATTCCCCCGGTCCCGTGCTTTACAGTCAGAAGCGTTACGGACTCCATGGTAAACCCTTTACTATTTGGAAATTCCGGTCAATGGTTGTAGACGCAGATCGTCTCAAAGAACAAGTTAATAATCAAGCGCAAGGTCTGATTTTTAAGAATGACGCAGATCCCCGAATTACCCGTGTGGGTCGTCTTTTGCGTGCTTCTAGTTTGGATGAATTTCCCCAATTCTGGAATGTTTTACGGGGAGATATGAGCTTAGTGGGAACTCGTCCCCCAACGGAAGATGAAGTCTCTCGTTATAGCACTCATCACTGGCAACGGCTGAATGTAAAACCAGGTTTGACTGGGGAATGGCAAGTGAATGGACGTTCAAGTATTAAAGACTTTGAGGAAGTGGTAGCTTTAGATTTGCGCTATCAAAATGCTTGGTATCCCTTCTATGACCTGATTATTATTGCCAAAACCGTTCATGTAGTTTTTGCTCGTATTGGCGCTTGCTAGAGGTTTAGAATTTTTCTGTTGTTCTAGATATGGGCTCTTTGTGATGTGTAACCTGTGATTGAACAGGTTTCCTCAACATTTTTCCCGTTAAATCATTTAGAGAAGGGATTAATTAAACAATGATTAGGCAAATGCTTCCTTATGATTCACAATTAACGGTTGTACAACTCAAAGGCTCCCTGAATTCTAACCATGCTTTTGAAGTGCAACGTCAACTGTTAGACCATACTATGGTTGGTTCTAATACTTCAGTTCTCCTACTAGACTTTTCTGACATTCAATCGTTAGACCGGGATGGACTGATGGTTTTAGTCTCTATTGTCAAGTTTGCTAAGGGATTAGGACAGCGTTTAATCTGTTGTTCGGTTTCCGCTTCTATTCGTATGATTTTTGAACTCACTCAATTAGATCGAGTTTTGGAAACCTATGAGACTGGGAGTGAGTTTCTCGTGAACTACCCGATGCGGACTGCCTAAGTGTTGAGGTCGGGGACTTGTCTCTGATTTGATATGATGACGGGGTGTATCCTCTATAATTCCGTTTCCTCATGTTCAATTATCTAAATAAAGTTTTCTATATTATTCCATCGCGTAAAACTCGATTAATTTGGATTTTTTTCCTGTTTCTTTTTCTTTCTTGTCTTGAGGTTTTTGGTCTAGGTTTAATCGCTCCTTTTCTCAGTTTAGCCACTGAACCAGACTTGATTGATACGAATGAGATTGCTCAACAACTTTATCAGTCGTTTTCTTTTCAATCTAAGGGCTTATTTGTTGCTACTATTGGCTTTATTATTATTGGCGTTTTTATTGTTAAGTCGGTTTTAGCTTGGCGAATTCGGGTTTATATTCTCAAGTTTGGTTTTTGGGTACGAGGAGAACTTTGTCGTAAGTTAATTTCCCAGTATTTAGCCGCTCCCTATTATTTTCATTTGACCCGCAATAGTGCAGAGTTAATTCAACAAATTACGGAATATACGCGCTTTTTTGCCATCGATATTGTTATTGAGTTACTCAATACTTCTTCGAGTTTAATGATTGCAGTCGCTATTATAATTTTATTGTGTTTTAATAGTTTGTTAACGGTTGTAGCAATTCTTTTAATTTGTTTGCCTTTAGTTATTTTATTAATTTTTGTCCGCCAAAAAATTCGTTATTGGGGTAAAAAAGCCACTCGTTCTAATGAACAAATGGTACGAGTTATTAATCATAGTTTGGGGGGGATTAAGGAGTCTAAGGTGATTGGTTGCTCGAACTATTTTGAGCAACAAATTTCTGAGGAAGCGGATATCTATGAGCGGGCCTCTAGTTGGGTTTTTAGTGTGATTCTTTTGCCTCGATTGATTATGGAAACGGTTTTGGTTATTTTGTTGATTGGGGCAACGTCTGTTGTTTTAATTATTTATCAAGATATTACAGATTTAATTGCGGTTTTAGGAGTTTTTGCCTTAGCGTCTCTTCGTCTTGTTCCTTCTCTGACTCAAGTGACTTCGGGCTTATATAAGTTACGCAGTCAAAGTTATACGTTGGAGCGCCTTTATGGGGATTTGAAGCAGTTGGAAACCTTAAATACTGTTTCTGAGGACACCCCGGTTGTTTTAGCCTCGGCTCGTTCTCTTGGGGGGAATTCCTTGAATTCTTCTCCTCCAGTTTTGAGTTTTAAGAACTTGATTGTTTTGGATCGGGTTTCTTATGCTTATCCGAATTCGGCAGGTTTGGCTTTAGATGAGGTTTCTTTGTCCATTGAACGGGGAGAGTCTATTGCTTTAATTGGGAAGTCTGGGGCGGGTAAAACAACGCTGGTGGATGTGATTTTAGGGTTGTTAATTCCTAGCTCAGGGGATATTACAGTAGATGGTCAATCGATTTATCCACGTTTGCGGGACTGGCAGAATTTAATTGGTTATATTCCTCAATCTATTTTTTTAATGGATGATACGATTGAGAAAAATATTGCTTTTGGGGTGAGGGAAGATGATATTGACTCGGAACGTTTAAAACGGGCGATTTATTCGGCTCAATTGGGGGAGTTGATGGCGGATTTACCGGATGGGGTAAAGACAATGGTGGGGGAACGGGGGGTGCGTTTGTCGGGGGGACAACGGCAACGGATTGGCATTGCCCGGGCGTTATATCATGAGCGTGATATTTTGGTTTTGGATGAGGCGACGGCGGCCTTGGATAATGAGACGGAGGGGTTGGTTACGGAGTCGATTCGCTCTCTAAGTGGCAGTAAGACGATGATTATTATTGCTCACCGTTTGACGACGGTGGAACATTGCGATCGCGTTTATGTGATGGATAAGGGTCGTATTCTCAAGGTGGGGAGTTATCAGGAGATTGTGGTGGAGGGGGATTTGCTTTAACACAATGCTGAAATACAAAGCCGAGTGGGAAGGCAAAACCTATATTGAAGTTGACCGCTATTTTGCGTCTTCAAAAACCTGTCACGTTTGCCTTAATCGAGTAGATAGTTTAGCGTTAGAGATTCGGCAATGGGAATGTCAAAATTGTGGCACTCACCACGACCGTGATATTAATGCAGCGCAAAACATTAAAAATGAAGCCTTGCGGATATTGTCGTTGGGAACCAGCGATACGGCCTGGGGAGGGAACGTAAGACAACCTGGCAAGATTTCGGTTTTGCTAGATGCTGTTCCCATTGAATCAGGAAGCCCCATCCGCGGCAGGGTGGGGTAGTTCACGGATTCAGTTCGATTCGGCAGTCATCCCCAATGAGAAATCGGAGTGCTTTGGGTCGTCGGGGGGTGATGGTGAGTTGAGCGCGTTGTCCAATGACGCTATCAATGATGCGCTGGTGAATGTTGGTAATTTGCGCCCCTTCTAAGATCATGCTGTGGTCAATGTCGGTGTCAATGAGGGTGACATCATCGCCAATACTGCTATGGGGGCCGACAAAGCAGTTTTCGAGGTGGCAGTTTTGACCAATGATGGCGGGGCCGCGCACAGTACAGTTTATTAGGGTGGTGCCTTGACCGATTTGGACTCGTCCCATGATGCGGGATTGTCCATCGAGTTGGCCTTCAATGTGGGTGGTGAGGTAGCTGTCGAGGATGATGCGATTGGCCTCTAGGAGGTCGTCTTTTCCCCCGGTGTCTAGCCACCAACCTTGTAGTTCTCGGGCTTGGATGTTGTATTGTTGGTTAATGAGGGTCTGGATGGCATCGGTAATTTCTAGTTCTCCCCGTTGGCTGGGTTGGATTTTGGCGATCGCCTGATGCACTCCCTCGGTAAAAAAGAAAATCCCCACCAGTGCCAAGTTAGAGGGGGGAATTTCCGGTTTTTCCACCACTGCCAATAAATTCCCCTCTGGGTCTAATTTAGCCACACCAAAGGCCCTTGGATCTGGAACTTGGCGAAGTAGCACTAAACCGTCTAAATTTTGTTGAGTAAATTCACTACAGAACTCTCCTAAATCCTCTTGAATCAGGTTATCTCCCAAGTACATCAAAAAGGGGTCATGGCCGAGGAAAGGTTGAGCGACTTGGACGGCATGAGCTAAACCGAGGGGGTGTTCCTGCAAAATGTAGGTAATCTGGGCTCCAAATTGACTCCCATCCCCAGTTTTGGCTTGGACTTCTTCTCCGGTTTCTGGACTGATGATGATTCCCAGGTCGGTAATTCCCGCTTGGACAATGGCCTCAATTCCGTACCACAGGACGGGCTTATTTGCCACAGGAACGAGTTGTTTTGCCCCGGTGTAAGTGATGGGTCGTAATCGGGTGCCTTTACCGCCAGAGAGGATGAGAGCTTTCATGGGTGGGGTGAGATTTTAAGGTTCGTGCTATTGTAGGCGGTCTGGGGGACTGAACTCTCTGTCGGGAGAATGTTACAGGATCTTCTGATAAGCGGCTAAGGTTTCTTGGGCGGTTCGTTCCCAAGAAAAGAGTTTAGCCCGGTGTTTCCCTTTCTGAATCAGGTCTGTTCGCAATTGGGAGTCACTAATGACTTTTAAAATCCCTTGTGTGAGGTCTTCCACTTCGTTGGGGTCAATGAGAATGGCGGCCTCTCCGGCGACTTCGGGGAGGGAGGAAGTGTTGGAGGTAATGACGGGGGCGCCCAAGGTCATGGCCTCTAGGACGGGTAAACCAAATCCTTCGTAGTGGGAGGGGTAGATGAAGGCTTCTGCTTGGCTATAGAAGAGGGCTACAAGCTCGTCTGGGAGGTAGTTGAGGTGGTGGATGTGGTGATGGTAGGGGGAGGATGCGATCGCCTTAAAAATCGGCTCATATCGCCATCCCTTTTGACCAATTAGTACCAACTCATGGTCAATTTTGTACTGTTCTTTCAGTCGATTAAAGGCAGCAATTAAGGTGGTAATATTCTTACGCGGTTCTAAGGTGCTGACGAACAAAAGATAGGGTTTCCTGAAGTCATAACCCAAGTCAACCGGGGGTTTGGGGAGTGTCTCCAGAGTCTGTTCTGTATATCGACTGGCTAAAGGTGTAACAACCACACGTTCCGGGTCAAAATTGAGATATTCCACAATATCCCGTTTTGAACTTTCCGAAATGGTCAGCACCAAATCCGTCCACTGAAGGCACTTCTTGACTCGTCTCCCATACTGTTTCACTACGGAGTCAATATAATCTGGGTATTTCAGGAAAGTGAGGTCATAAATCGTCATCACCTTCCGACAGTTCTTGTACGGGAAAACAGTGTAGTTCGTCCCATGTACAATATCTGGTGCTTCTAGAATCGGCTCCCAGTATTTCGGGAAGAACTGAGGGTAGTAGTCTAGCAACAGGTTAGAAAACCGTACTGGTAAAGGTAGGTAATATTGATTGTTTTCTTCTAGAATAGATTGTTTCTTAGTCCAGAGAACAGATTTGAGCCATTTTTTGAGACCAGGTTGATAGCTTTTTACAATTATTGTATGGTTTTTATGACCCAATTTGCTGATGCCGTGTATTAAATTTTTAATGTAAAAGCCAACTCCACTCATGTTATTTAGAATGGGTGTGCTATCAATAATAATTTTTTTCATCTATTATAGTATGCAGTCTTTTTGGATCTTTGATGATAAAACCCTATCCTGTTTATTTTTAATTCCATGTCTACTAACCCAGTTGTCCTTTCAATTATTGTTCCAGTTTACAATGAAGAATCTAATTTAGATTATCTGTTTCAGCGCCTAGAGTCAGTTGTTCAAAATTTAAATCTATCTTATGAAATTATTTGTGTAAATGATGGCAGTCAAGATAATAGTTTACAAGATTTAATTGTGCATCATCAACGCAATTCTGCCATTAAAATAATCAATTTATCTCGTAACTTTGGTAAAGAAATTGCTTTAACCGCAGGACTTGATTATGCGAGAGGTCAAGCTGTTATTCCTATTGATTCAGATTTACAAGATCCTCCTGAGCTAATTCTTGACTTAGTTGCTAAATGGAAAGAAGGTTATGATGTTGTATATGCTACAAGGCGATCTCGTCAAGGAGAAACCGCCCTGAAAAAGCTAACGGCTTTTTTATTCTATCGTGTAATCGGTAAAATGAGTAAGATATCAATTCCTCCCAACACTGGAGATTTTAGACTTTTAGATCGGCGGGTTGTAGAAGCTATTAAATTGATGCCAGAACGGACTCGTTTTATGAAAGGACTATTTAGTTGGGTGGGTTATCGACAAACCTCTGTTTTATTTGATCGAGATCCTCGATTAAGTGGTAAAACGACTTGGAATTACTGGAAACTCTGGAATTTTGCACTAGATGGCATTTTTACGTTTAGTTCAATTCCTCTCAAAGTGTGGAGTTATATGGGGCTTTTGATTTCTTGTCTTGCTCTGCTATACATTGTTTTCTTGATTGTTAGAATCTCGATTATAGGAATTGAAGTCCCTGGCTATGCTTCTACGATAGTTGCTGTACTCTTTTTAGGAGGGATTCAGTTAATTAGTTTGGGGGTGATTGGTGAATATTTAGGAAGAATTTATGATGAGGTTAAACAACGCCCTCTCTATTTAGTCCGAGATATTTATGGATTTTAAGAAAAAATACATTAGCATGATAAAATCTTGTAAGATTTGATGAATTCAATCTCAGTAGTCTATCGATAACACAACTAAAAAAATATGCGGCAAGAGAATAAAAACTATAAAGTTGCTGATTACTTAGCACGTTCCCATGATTTTTATAGCCTAAATAAATATAAAATTGTTCTCTCTTGGATTCCTCAACAGGAACATTTGAGAATTTTAAATGCTGGATGTGGTTCTGGGGAAATGAATCTGATGTTAGCTCAGAATAAGTCTTGGTCTATTGATGCTATTGATGTTGATGAAACCGCAGTTGCTTTATCAAAACAGTTGAAAGAACAAGCCGAGCTTAATAATCTTAATGTTTTTCATTCAACGATTGAAGATTTTGAACCGAATCAACCTTATGATGTAATTGTCTCTAATGATGTGTTGGAACATATAGAAAATGATGAGCAAGCATTAGAAAAATTGAATAAATTACTTAAACCTAATGGTTATCTTTGTTTATCCGTCCCGGCTTTCCAATTCCTCTTTGGATATCATGACAAAATGCTTGGTCATTATCGTCGTTATAGTAAATATGAGTTAGTTTCAAAAGTGAGTCTTTTCTTCCGATTGACTAAAGTTCGATATTTTGGTTTTTCCTTGATTCCTGTTGTCATTTTATACAGTTGTTTGTTAAAAAAAGATTATCCAATAGAGCAGGCTAAGAAAAAATCTTGGTTAACTCAAATTCTAAAAAAAGTTCTTTCTTGGGAAGCCAATTGTTATAGTCCTATTGGTATTTCTTTGGTCTTATTGGCTAGGAAATGAAGAAAATGTTTAAAAAATCCCCTTATGTTTCTAAATTTACCGCTTTAACATTTTTTGAGTTTCTTCTGTACTGATGTGTTTCTAAATACCCAATTAATGTAAATGTTGCTAGAGTAATTCCTAGACCGATGTGGAAACTATTGGGTCTAAATTCTAGTTTGACTAAAGAAGTTCCTGTAGGTATAGCGACTCCTTGCAATGTGTAATTTGTTAGAAAAAGTTTTGTGTTTTGTCCATTAATTGTTGCTTTCCAACCTGGATAAAAGACATTACTAACAACTAGAAATGACGGGTGGTTGGTTTTGACATTAATTTCTATTGATCTTGGTCTTATCTGGTTGATGTTAACTTCTGATTCTGGATTTAATGTAGAATTTTTCTCCTCAATTGTGTTCTCTATTAATGCGGTTTGTCTTGGATTATAAGTTGTTCCATCTGGCAATTTAGATGTTTTGATTGTTTGGAGTATTTCTTCTGGTTTTAATTGGATAGTTTCTTCAACTAACCAAGCACGTGGCATAGCATTTGTATTTTCATATAAGCTGCTAGAATTAAGGTCTTCAATCAACTTCAGATGTATTGGATTTTCTGATTGTATCCTTTCAGCTTGACTAATAATATATCTACAGGACAGTAGGTTTATGGCTTGGTTTTGGCTGGAAAATGTGTTAGAGCTAACATCTCCAAATGGTGAAATTTCTAGAAATTTTTGGTATCTATTGATGATAAGAGGATTGTATCCACCTGCGTTAGGTATGTTCCAAAGACTCGTTAAGTTTGGTGTAAATAATGGGTTAAAAATTCCATCGCTTGTTAATATCCTCTGATAATTAGATTGTATTTCCTCAGAGTAACTATAGAGTGAAGATGGAATATTGAATGCTGAATCATCCCCATTGTAATATTTCCATATTCCGAACCATGAAGCACTACTTAAATCAACAAAAAATAAAAATATAATAAAACCTTTGACGACCTTGTTACGCCAATTTTTGGCACTAATTTGATGAATTAATAAAAACAAACTACCACTGATGAGAATAAGTCCTAGGGGAATTCCTATGGATAGGTTTTTCCATGGTAAAAAGGGAAGTGCATCAACTCCGTATTTTTCTTGAACATCTTTCCAAGATATCGCTAACAAAGATATTGAGATTACAGTAAATAGTATTGTGGTAAATATGATATGCTGGATACCGATTTTGGGCTGAGTATTTGTTTTCTCGTTTATAAAAAAAATATTGGTTTGTAAATAATTTAGGCTAAAGCCTGTTAAAACTGAAACTCCTAGAGCCATTGCAAAAGTATGTCTTGCTGGTACTCTAAATAAATTATATCCAGGAATGTGGTATACGATTTTGGCAAGAGGTGTATATCCACCCATTGCCAGCATCATAGCAATAAAAATCCAGCCTATCCAAAAATAGTATTGCCACTCTTTTTTTATCTTAACTCTTGTGGCAATAATAAAAATTATCAAAATCGATGATATTCCAGCATAACTAGCAACCTCATGAGGTGAAATATGCCCAAAATAGCTTTTGTATATTCCCGATGCTGAATAGCCTCCATAAATCCACGGGAATAAGAAGTTGATTATTTCTTTTGGATTAAGACTCCCTTCAACAAATTGTAAAAATGATAAATCGGAACGGCTACTCCTTGAAGCTAATTGAATTTGTGGTATTAATGATATAGATACTAATCCTATTGACATTAAGGACGAATTGATGAATATAGACAATGATGATTTTCTGTTCTCTTTCGATTCATTTAAGATCACAGAGCAGATGACATAGCAAATAACTATCCCCATTGAATAGACAAAGCTTTGTGGATGTCCTGCTAAGAACATGAGGGTTAGCCCCAAAATAGTTAATAAGCTATATGGTTTATGCTGTTTCTTTTTTGATAGAGTTCTGCTATTTTCGATTCCCCATAAAATTAGTGGAAGCCACGCCACTGTATGTGGCATACTGATAAAAATAATACGTTCAATTAGGGCTGGACTAAATCCATAAATAATTCCACTAATAAAACTTGCAAAGCGTGATTTAGTTAATTGGTATACATAGCCATAAGTGCAGTAACTAGCTATTATATAAGCAAATATAACATAAGCATTCCATAGCTGTAAATTGCCTATAGAAAATATAATTTTAGGAAGATACCATGTTTGAAATTGTGGATCTCCTAAGAGTGGATAACCTGATAACACAAAAGGATTCCATAAAGACAGTTTAGATAAGAATGCTGGAATAAAAAAACCATAGCTATCACCTACGGTAAATAACTTTTTACTGAATAAAACCGGACTAAAAAAGGCTATATGTAATAAACAAAAGAAGGAAAATATGGTAAAATTGCTGACAAAATGCTGTTTTAGTTGTTTGTCTATTTTCATGAACTGTAACTTTACTGGGATTTCAGTGAATGATTCTAGTAATTTTTGTTAACTACCAAATTTTTTCTAACTTCAAAACAAATCCAGACAAAAGCGGATCTCCTTCGAGCGTTTCAGGAGATTGTAAACATTCTACTGGGCTTTCGGGACGATAGATATAAACTCGGCGATTTTTGCGGTCGATTAACCAACCCAAAGATGCTCCATTTTCTAGATACTCCTCCATCTTCTCTTGTAACGGTTTAAGATTATCACTAGGCGATCGCAATTCCACCACAAAATCAGGACATAAGGGGGCAAATCGTTGGCGTTGCTGGGGCGGAATGGCTTGCCATTTCTCTATTCTCACCCAAGACGCATCGGGCGAGCGCTCCGCACCATTAGGCAGTCTGAAACCCGCAGAAGAATCAAAATCAATCCCTGTCCCGTCTTCATCTGACCAGTTCCCCAATTGTTGGGTTAATTTCGCCTTACAATGTCCTGTTTCACTGCCACTCGGGGACATAACCAGCAATTCTCCTTTCGCATTTCGCTCAATGCGATAGTTAGAGTTGATTTGACAGAATTCAAAAAACTGTTCTTCTGTCATGTCTAGGGCTGGACGAGTTTGAAGAATTAAGACAGTCATGTTTAACCCAAAATTTTAGCTCACAAAATCTATAGCTTGATGCTGCTCTTTAATGATTTCCCAGTTATATTGTTTGGAGACAAAAGAGAACCCTTGATTGCGTAATGCTATTTGGACTTCTGTATTTGCAGAAAAGTTGCTGTAGTCCCACATCCAATATCTAAAAGATTGCAATTTTTAGGAATATTTTTTACTACTTTTTTTAAACGAAAATTTCGCAATATAGGTTCTAGTATTGGTTCATTATGCTTCATAATGTGTTTGAGTATTATGTGACTGTTATAGTAATGGTTTGTGGTTTTGATCCTATGTTTTCAAACCAACAGATGGATTCGGATACTAACTCTATTACAACCTGAAAAACTCCAGTTTTATCAAATGTTACTGTAATTCTGTTCTCAGTTGTTTCATTGGGTTTAATATCTTGATTAAAGCAATGTCTTGAAAAATCAAGATTAATTAGATTCCCTTCTTGGTCGTATAAGTGGGTTCCAATTTTAACTACACCAATGTCACTGATATTTTGATGAAGCCATGTTGCTTGTCCTGTGTTAGTAATTTTTAGAGTAATCTTTGCTGGTTCACCTTTTCTTAGATTGAGTTGTTTTGTTTCAAGAGTAATATGGTGAGCAAGTCCTATATGACTTCTACTATCTGGTACGAAATCTCCTTTATACAAAAAAAAGATGGTTCTATGTAACATTATATGTCTAACATTTTCTAGGATTCTATTTTCTAGTTCTTTATTAGAATTGCCTAATGATTCGTAGTCACTTAATGAAATTTCAAAGTGGTTAAAAAGTTGTAATTTTATGTCTGTGAAACCATGTTTGAGAGCAATGGGAAATATTTCAGATAGAATGATATCATTTTCCAAAACTTTGTAATTTTTCATTTCATACTGAGATTGAGGTGATTGTGAGTGAATCGGTCCCGGTTCACTGAAACCAGCAATCCCCCCGTTTTTTAGTACACGGCCTAACTCTGCAAGAACTTCATCTTGGTTAGGGATATGGTGAAATCCATCATGGCAAATGATCCTATCCACAGATTCTGTAGGTAAGTCTATTGTATGTCCATCAAAATGTAAAAATTGAGGTTCTGAAATTAATTCTCCAATAATCGGATACTCTAAAAATAGTTTTTTACCAATTTCAAGTGCTGTTTCTGAAACATCGCAACAAATCGTTTGACATTGGAGTTGATTCAAATATCTTGAAAACCAGCAAGTTCCAGCAGCAAATTCTAAGATGGTCATGGTTTTGCCTAGGTGTAGTCCTGACAAAATATTGGCCATATTGTACAAAATTTCAGGTGCTTCAATAATGCTGCTGAATGGTTTACCCATTTGTGGGATTGGATTCTGGATAGATTTAAAATATAAATCTGCTGTTTTACACAAATCTTCTACAGAAATATTTTTTATTATATCTTTTGGGTTGATCATGAAAGTTCTTTTCGCATTTTAACTCAACTTAAATGTAGACAAACTCGCAAGAGTTTCTTAACAGTATTGATTTTTTCTAATAATTGATTGTAAATTTATGATTTCGCGTCAAATTTTTGTTGATTGATTATTCACCTTGTCTACATATTTTTCTTGAATGTTTAGCCAGGTGCAGGTTAAGTCTATAAAGTTTTTCCCTTGCTTTCCTAATTTTGCTTTAATGTCGTCATTTATTTTTTCTAAACAAACTGTAAACTCTTCTACATTCTCATACCATAATCCTCCATTAGAACGTCTACATTGCCCCACTAAAACATCACACCTTCCATTCACTAATACCGCTTTCCCCATCGTCCAAGCCTCCAACAATACAATCGAGAGACTTTCATAGGGAGAAGGCATCACCAACAAGTCACAAGCCGCTAGAGCATCCCATTTCGTCTGTTCCTCCACAAAACCTAACGGGATAATATCAGGATGTTCCGGAATTGTCATCACTGACTTCCCCAACAAGACCAACTTTCTCGGTTGAGACTCCTGATTCCGGAGATGGATGAAGTATTGGAATAATTCATCACAGCCCTTAGAGGGGTCAATCCTGCCAATATACAGCAAAAAAGGATCTTGGATATTGTACTGCTCACGAAAACGCTCTGCACTGTAATTTTCAGGCGGGTCAACTCCAATCCCAATCACGGGGCCTTCGATATTGAGTTGAGGAAAGCGTTTCTGGACAAAATTCTTCTCTTCTGGGGTGTTGAAGATGAATCCGCGAGGTTTCTGGAAAAACTCATCCCACAGGGTCATGTAAATCGTCCATTCATCATGAGCCAGGGGTTCTAGATAAGCCTTATCTGCCACTAGGGGTAGAATAAAGTAGGTTGTGGCGTAAAGGTAGCCAAAAAATATAAAAGTGTCGTAATTATCACGATGCTGACTAACATACTGAATCAGGTCTTGGGAGATGGGACCTTGTGCTTTCATCCAAGTTTCTTGCTCCTCCAAAGAGGCAGATTGAAGACGAGGTACAAGCTTTTCGGATAGACGATTGAAGGCTTTTACGTTCCGCTTTTGGCTAACGCGAAACCGCCGAATTTTGACCCCTCCCACCTCCTCAATCCCGACGGGATAATGATTCTCCCAAGTCATATAATCGAGGGCGCAGGTGGTCAAGATTTCGATGTCCCAATGGTCAACCAAGTGTTGAGCAATTTGGAGACAGAGATTTTCTGCTCCTCCCCCGACTTCTACACCGCACCGTTGCACGACAAACGCTACTTTCCGCTTCATTCTAACTCCTCTGGGGGATAACTTCGGTAGAGGAATGATGGCTTTTTAGGATGACCTTCTTTAGCGTTAGTGGCACGGACAAAGATATATTGTCCCAGATCATTTTCTCTGGCTTTTAAGAAGGGTTTGAGTTGGGATAGGGAAGCATAGTTTCCACCATTGTTTTGATGGACATCGGCGGTAAATAAGCTATCAATTTCAAAACCGAGGTAGGTGAGGAGTAAATAAAGCTCATGCTTGTTGTATTCTCGGTTGTGTCGGCCATAGGGACCATAGCCAGAGTAGGGGTCATAAATATTCGCTCCCGCTATCATTTTAGCTACGTTTTCTAAGCGACTGACGTTGGGAGTGGTTAAAATCAGTGTTCCGTTGGGTTTTAAAATGCGTTTAATTTCTCGCAGGACGGAAACAGGGTCAAGTAAAAGGTGTTCAATAATTTCACAAAAAAGGACTACATCAAACTGTTGATCTGGAAAAGGAAATCGGTCTTCTTCAATATTAAAATGATAGGATTCAATCTCAACAGATTCGGGTTGCTTGGATTGAAAGTGATCAAAATTAACGGTTTGGGTAATAATTGGCTCAAATCCAGTGCCGAAGTAATTGGCTAATGTCAGTTTTAGGGGAGTAAATTCTCGGAGCAGAAACGTTGTAAAGTAAGGATTTGCCCCCAGTTCTAGACATTCACCCGTTAAGTTTTGTGTCAGTCCATAGGTATAGACAAATCGGCGGAAGTCTTGGCTACAGTAATTGGCCATTTCTTCCGGTGGGGCATCTGCAACTAGGACGGTTTTGAGATATTGAAAGAGTTGTTCCTCACTCACTCCTGGGGGTAGGGGCAGGGGGGGACAGAGCGGAAAAATGTCTTCTGCACTTTCGGCTAAAGTTTCTCTGAGTTTGCGTTTAGTTTTGTTCAGGATTTGTCGGAAGTTGAGGGCAGGATTTGGCATTAGAAAACTTGTTCTAATTGATGAATGATTGTGTCTAAATAGGGCTGAATGCTCGTTGGTAAAAATCGATGACGCTGCTGCTGCTGCGCTCTGATGACTTTATCACGCAAGTCCAGATCATGGATCAGGAGTTTGGCGAGGGCAGCAATCGAAACCAGGTCATCTTTGTGGGTAAACATGAGTCCTGCGGCTTGTAGGGTTTCTGGGACAGCACTACTCTTGTAGGCAAGGACGGGTATATCAAACCACATGGACTCAATCAGGGGAACGCCAAAGCCTTCATGTTCGCTCATAGACCAGAACAGGTGAGCGGTGCGGTAAAAAGCAAGAAGTTGAGTTTCATTGACTTTGCCTGTGATGATTACTCGGTCATTTAGGTTTAGGTCTGCGATGATTTTGAGCAGATGACAGTAGTAGGGTTCGCTCTTGTTCCCCCACCCCACGAGGATGAGTCGTGCTTCTGGGTCTAGGGTGAGGTAATGGGCAAAGGCTTGTACGAGGTCGTCTTGTTTTTTGTTGGGGGCAATTCGACTGACAAACAGGAGGTTTTTCTGACCATCTTGGAGAGATGCCATTAACTGGGGGTCTGGGGAAATGTCCCACTGACTGGGGTTAATGATAATGGGGAGGACGGAGGGGTTGCTAAAGCCACAAGCGGTTAGTTCTGAGGCGTTGTAGGTGGAGTCTCCCACGGCGATGGGGAAGGTTTGAGCAAGGGTGGGGAGTTCTTGGCGACCTTGGGCGAGGAGTTGAGCGAATTTGGGGTCAAAGGGTTGGAAGAATTCGGCGGGGGTGATGTTGTGGTAAATCAGACATTTGGCCCCGGGGTGAGCGAGGGCGAGGGGGGTTACTTCTGACCCGATGGAGTGGTGATAAATCAGTCCAGCTTTTGGGTTGGGCTTTTTGTCGGGGAGGAGTTGAACCGCTTTGATGACTTTTTCTTCAACATAACGGGTAAAAATTTCCGATGAATACCCTTGACTTCGGAGGTAGTTGCGAATGGCTAGGGCTTGGTTGGAGATGGCATCCCCGTAACTAAAGTTGGGGAGGAGTTGGTGAATGGCTTTGAGTTGGCGAGTTCGACTGGGGGACGGTTGGGGGGTGAGATTCCATCCCATGAGGGTGGAGGAAAATTCTCGCTTCTCACCCCTGGCCTCTTCCTGAACCAGTCCGAGGGCGATTTCATACCGTTCCATTACTTTGTCCCACACGGCATGATTTTGGGCGTACTGCTGGCCGTTTTTGCCGTATTGGGTCAGTTCTGCGGGAGAGGCTTGGTCAACGGTGTGAAACAGTTCTGCCCATTCGTTGACAGTGCTGGCGAGCCAACCCCCTTTGGCGGTGGAGACGGCGAGGGAGGTGGCGAGACAGTCTCGATGGGCGGCGGCGGGGCGTTGTTCAAACCACGCTTCCATAATGACGCGGGAGTAACTTTCATTCCGGCTGGGTTGGAAGAGGGCTTGACAGTGGCTCAGGAGGGCGGTCTTTTGGTTTTCTTCGACTAAGCCGAGGTCAATGATGCCACAGGTCAAATCACTATAGGAGTGGTTGCCGGGGCCTGCTATAACGAGTCTGAGGGGGGAATCAGGGTGTTTTTGTTTGAAGGTGGTATAGGCTTCAATGAGTAGGTCGGTGTTTTTGGTGGGGTCACGACGACCGAGACAGAGGACAAAGGGGTGGGTTTTGAGGGAAAATTTGCCGATTTTTTCAAGGGTGGTGTCGCGCTGGAGTGGGATTTCTACACCTGCTCCGGCGACGATGCTTTTAGGAAGAATGCCGGGGCCGTAGAGATGTTGAGCGAGTTGGGCTTCTCCTTCGCTGATGAAGAGGAGGCCTTTGGCGCGGTGGACAATCTGGGCGACTTCGGGGAGGTAGGCGTAGACTTCGTTGTGCAGACAGGGTTGGAGGTAGGCGCGTTCTGCGACGAGGGGGAGTCCGTTCAGGATGATGCCGTAGAGGTAGGGCAGGAAGATGAAGGCGTGGTAGTGCTGTTGGTGTTTTTTGAGGTATTGGAGGAGGGGGTCTGAGTTGATGTTTTCTTGGGCAAAAATGGCGGAGTCTTTGGGGGTCAGGGGGGAGACTCCGATTTTGAGTTGTTCGGGGGGGAGTTTGAGGAGGACGCTGTTGATTTGATCAAAGGCTTGGGCGTTGCGGGGGTTGACGGGGAAACGACGAACTTTCAGCCCAGCTTCGGTTTTTACGCCAGGTGGATAGTGGTTGACTGCCCAGTTTTCTTGGAAGGCACGACAACAGGTGGTGAGGACTTCAACGGGGTGTCCTCGCTTTTGTAGTCGGGTGGCGACTTGATAGGCTTGTTGTTCGGCTCCTCCTTTGAGGTCTTGTCCCCACCAGGGGACTACAAGGGCGATGGGTTGCATGGTTTGTATCCAATGACGGCGTAATCTTGGGGGCCGTAGAAGTATTGGTTAAAGCGTTGGGTCAGGTTGTCTGAACCTTGGATCTGTAGGGCTTCTTCATAGGGATGAAGGGGTAGCACTTCTACGGGTTCAAATCCTGTGTTGTCTAGTAAAAACTGAATGAGGTCACTTGGCAAGGGATTGCGGTGGGTCGGGTCGAGGTAGAAGGTGCGGGTGCTGACGAGGATGTTTTGGGGGTTGGGGGTTTCAAAGATGGCGACTCCTCCGGGTTTGAGGACGCGGATGGTTTCTTGTAGGAGTTGGAGGAGGGCGGGGAAGGGGAGGTGTTCGATGATGTGGAATCCGGTGACTGCACTGAGGCTGTTGTCGGGTAGGGTTTGGAGGTGTGCGATCGCGTCTACCTCATAAACCTCTAAATTCTTACTCTGACATTCTTCTAACATCATCCGGTTTAAGTCAATCCCTTGAACCTGATACCCGTTCTCCCGTAAAAACTCTAGCCATTCTCCCCGTCCACATCCTACGTCGAGAATCGTGTCAGACGTTTCTAACTGTACTTTTTCAATAAAGGGAAGGTATATAGTGAGTCGTTTAGCAATTTCTTCATAACTGCCCCGAAATCGTTCTTCAAATGCCACATAAAAAGCATCCAGTAAATGAGCTTCTTCTTGTCCTCCATAAGGTGTTTCTGGTGTGCTTATTGCCGGAGAAGTGGGGACAGATTCAGTTCGGTTTTCCAAAGATTGAAGTAAATTGGCAAAAGCCCGTTTATTGTAGGTCAGTTCAAGTTGTAATGCTTTAATCTGCTGAGTGTGTTTTTGTTCAAGCGCATGATGTTTTTGTTCAAGCGCATGATGTTTTTGTTCAAGCGCATGATGTTTTTGTTCAAGCGCATGATGTTTTTGTTCAAGCGCATGATAAAAATCTTGTGTTATATTTCTCTCATGTTCAAATCTTTTATTAAACTCATTGATTAGCTCTTCGTTTTTTTGATTGATTTGAACTTCCGTTATTTCTCGAAGTTCTTTGAATGCCGCAATAAAATCTTCATTGATTACTTTTTGCTTTTTAGTGAGTAGTTTGTAAAATTTAAGTAATATTTTTTGTATGATTTCTAGTGTAAAAGGAAAACGATTGAGCTTATTCGGTAGCTTATCAATATCTTGTACCTGAAACTCAGCATCGTTTAACAAAGATTCAAAACGACTCATGAGCAGAGAATGTGTTCTACTTAAGTCTGAGTGAATAATATCAATAATGCTCTGATTAGAGTGAGATGTTGGGGTGACTTCCAATCTTCTTTTTGCCACTTCCTCCTTCACTTTCTGCATTAAATCATCAACATTAATTTCTGGGTTGTTCTGATCAATCATCTTTAAAGTTTTTCAATAGATATTGAGCAATTGAGTGAATTGTTGCTGGGAAAACCCAATCCCCTTGTGGGTGGGCAGTTGACGATTTTAAATGACAAGGCAATACATTCACCCTTAACCCTATCTTGGAACGGCTGAACTTTTATCCGTAGAACACTCAAGGTTTAAATTAGCATCTAGATCAACCAGACCATCACATAGGTTAGTATTGATGACCTCTAACAAAACCAAATCATCAATCCAATCATAACTGATTCCCTCTGACGAATGAATCCCAATCGAAATAGAATATAAACCTTTGTTCAGATAACAGGGAACTTCAAAGGCAACGGTCAAAGCTTGGTGCTTTTCTAACCGGGGAATAGTTCTCTTCAACAAACGGGTGTTAGTCCCATATAAGATAACTCCTGTTAATGTTCTCAGAGAAAACCCAATCACAATATCATCTAGTTCCTCCTTGGATTGTATGTTAACTTGCAGTTTAAATCTTGACCCTGTTTCCAGTTTACCCTTTAAATCAACATTATTTAAATCAGTAATAACTGCCGATTGGATGATAGCCCACCCATTGCCATGTCGGTGATATTCTGATAATTCAGTATTTTCTTCAGATGTATTCTCTAATTCAATGGAATCTTGAACTTCTGGATGGGGTGTTGGAGGCTGAGAGTGCTCCGGTTGATGATCTGTACTGAGTAACGCAATATAGCGATTGGCTACAAATTTAGGTGTTCCTTGTTCTAAAATTTGTCCTTTATTGATTAAAATAGCCTTCTGACATAAAAACTTGACACTGGATAAATCATGAGAGACAAAAAGCAGTGTCACCCCATCTGATTGGAGTTGGCGAATTTTTTTCATGCAGCGTGCTTGAAACTTGGCATCCCCCACAGCTAACGCTTCATCTATAATCACAATTTGGGCATCGGTATGAGCAGCAACGGCAAAGGCTAAACGGACAGCCATCCCGCTAGAATAGGTATTGAGGGGTTGATCTAAAAAATCTCCAATATCAGCAAAGGCGGCAATTGTATCAAATTTAGCTTCAATTTCTTTTTTGCTTAAACCTAAAATTTGACCGTTAAAAAATACGTTTTGTCGTCCCGTGAAATCAGGATTAAAGCCACTGCCTAACTCTAATAAAGCGGCAATGCGTCCTTGTATGTTAATCGTTCCAGTGGTGGGGGTAAGTGTTCCAGCAATGATTTGTAGCAGGGTACTTTTCCCTGAACCATTTTGACCAATAATGCCAAGAGTTTCTCCTTTCTCTACTTCCAGATTAATATTTTGTAAAGCCCAAAATTCCTGAGAATGCTTTTTTCCTGGCAGTAAAATTTCCTTTAATCGGTCAATGGGGCGATGATAACGCCTATAACACTTCGATACATTGTTCAAGTCAATAATTGTTTCACTCATCAGAAATTTTGGGTCTGAAACTCCATCCACTTGGTCTAGGATGGTCGCAATCTCTAGAGTACATCAGCAAATGCTGGTTGTAACCGCCGATAGACCCAGTATCCTCCGATAAATACCACTACAGCGATTAGTGTGGTTACTCCCCATTCTCCCCAGTGCCGAACTTCCCCTAGTAAAATCAAGTCCCGGTAGATTTCCGCGAATACTGCGAGGGGGTTTAACCATAATACAACTCTGCCGAGTTGTTCTGGGATGGCGGAGGCGGGGTAGACAATGGGGGTGGCATAAAACCACAAGTTGAGAATGACTCCTAACGTTTGGGGGATGTCGCGGAGGAATACGGTGAGTCCTGCGGTGAGATATCCCAGTCCAATGGTAAAGAGGAGTTGGGGGAGCCATATCAGGGGGAGGAGGAGTAGCGTGGGGGGGAGTGTTTGGGTGGAGACTCCCACAAATAGGATTAAAATAATGAGTCCAAATGTACTTTCTAGAAAACTGGACAGGATGGGGACGAGGGGTAAGAGTGTTAAGGGGAAGACCACTTTTTTGACTAAATTGGGTTGTCGAATGACGGAAGTGGCTGCTAGGGTGATACCACTGATAAAAGTAATCCAGGGGATAAGTCCGGCAAACAGCCAGAGTCCATAGCTGATATTATTGGCAGGGAGTTCTTTGAGACTCAGCCTGACTTGTAGGACAACGGAGAAGACGTAGGTGTAGATGAGGAGTTGGGACAGTTGGTTGAGGAGTGGCCAAAGGTTGCCGATAATAGATCCTTTGTATCGGGCTTCTAAGTCTCTTTGTACCAGTGCTTTGAGTAGGTCTATCCAACTTAAATAGTTTTTTCTGTTCTGTGAAGCATAGGTTAATGTTTGTAGTTTTCTAATCACCTTCAATCTAGTCAATCCTATTGTTAATTGTCTATTTATACGTTTGCCTAATAACCTTACACTCAATTCGATGTGATTGTCTAGTTTTTATGTATTGTGGCTAGTTTTTTCAAGTTTTTAGTAAATCTCAAAAAACATTAATTGAATGATTAAGCTAAAACTTTTTCACTTCTTACCCGCTCTTGCTATTTTGCTGGGGAGTGTTGTTGGTGTTCATTTATTAGTTCCAGTTTATCCTGCTTTAACCTTACCCGCTATTCCAGATTTATTTGGTGTAGCTGTCTTTAGTGGAGTGTTAGCTTTTGTTTTTACCTATCAAAGACATTTACTGGTTTCTAAAATTCTTTTTTTGAAGCAGGAAATTATATTGCTAGGTTTAATTTGGTTGAATACTTTAGTGTTGATTGCTCCTCGGGCTATTATCTCTTTATTTAAAACACCTAATCAAGCTTGGATTCCTTGCCGAGAGATTCCTGGCTTTGCGACAAAAATAGAGTGTTTGCTACAAGCTTCTGTCGCTCAACATTATGGAATTAGGAACTTTTTTATTCTGCTTTGTGGCGTTACATTAGGAACTTTATCGTTTATCTTAGCTCGTACTGTCCGCCATGCTTGGAAGATTCAGTTAAGTGCTGTGGTTTTTGGAGCTTGTATTGTTGTTGTTACAGGTTTTGTTGGTCGATTTTTAGGGATTTCGCAGGTTTTGCCTAAAAGTTTGGTCTATAATCCTTACGGTTTGTCTTCTATGACACAGATCTTTGATAATCCTGGGCCTGTGTGGACTTATATTGCACCGGGTTTGGCTGTGGTTTTATGGTTAGCATTTTCTGACGCTAATTTAATTAGAAAGTTTATCTGGTCAGCTTTTTCTTGTCTTCTGATTGTCGGAATTTTTGCTACGACCCAACGCGGGGGATTTGTTTTATGTTTTGCTTACATAAGTATTTGTGGATTGTATAATTTTTTGAGAGGAATTAAGCAAAAAAACATTCCCATATTAATGTTTGGAGGATTGGTTGTTTCTATTCTGGGGGTTACTTTTTGGTCGTTGCTTAAAAATCCTCTATTGATCTATGAATTAACTCAATCTTGGGGGTATAATTGGAAACCCGCGAATATTTTTCTAGATCCTGCTCGTTTTAAATTAGTGACAGTCGCTTGGAAAATGTTCCAAGACTCTCCCCTATTTGGACATGGTTATGCAAGCTGGTATCAGCTTGTTTCTGAATATAGTCAATTTTATGATGTAACGGCTTACCATAGCACGCACAACTGGTTTGTACAGCTATTTGTAGAGTTTGGTGTTTTGCATACTCTCTTGATGTTAGGGTTAGTATTGACTACTTTTTTGACTGTTTTTTCTCTACAAAAGAACACTTATTCCAGTAGTAAAAAAGTAAATTTGTTGATTTTATTGAGTTTATTTAGCTTTTTGATCCCTTCTGTCTTAGGTAATCTAGATGATATTCGTCCAGTTTTTTATACTCAAACTATTCTATTTTCAACTGTCTCGGGTATTTCTGTAACTAATTTACCCAAAAAACAAAATAGTTTTTCTCCTAGTCAACCAATACTTAATCGATTAATTAAAAAAAGTAAATTCAATATATTTCCTAATCTTCTTTGGTGTTTGACTGGTTTATCATTGGTAGCAATTTTATTTTGTGCTTTGAGCTTTACAAAATATGGTTCAGCTTTTGATGCAGATATTTCTAATCGGACTGGGATAATATCTAGATGGTTAGGTCAGTCTGTAGAGTTGGCTGTTTTTAAGACACCTGAAGGCAAACCCTATTCTATCTCCCAACTAACTCCATTTAAAACACCAATGGCTATAGATATTAAAAAAGATAGGTCTTCTTTTGAAATAACAGTCAACCCAGATGAGCAAATATCTTTAGCTTTAGAGAATGGTAGACGTTGGATTCCTCGTAAGCACCCGATTGCTTTTTCTGAAGGGATGCCAGATACTTCACGCTGGATTAGTGCAATGGTCTATTATCCATTCCTACAATCTAATTTAGGAATTAGTTGGTCAAGGGGGATGTATTGGTGGGAGAATTTGGGGGGACGATTAGGGCGGTGGTGTACGGGGGATTGTTGGTTTTTGGTAAAAAGTTGTGGGGTGCAGAATCGCTTGGACTTTTCGATTCTCTCACCCAGACCGGATTTGACTCCAACACAGCCTTTATCTGTGAATCTCTCTACTTATAGTCTGCCTGTAGGGGGGGAGTTTTCTAGTTCAATGTTGAATGATTTGCCTCAACCTTTGATGCAAGAACAGCGACTGTTGAAGACACCGGAGGAAAGACAAACGGTGGAAGTGGTGGGAACTCCTGAGACAGCATGGTATTTGGTTCATGCTCAGACGGGTTCTATTTTTAATCCACAGGTTCAAGGCTTTTCAACGGATAATCGGGATTTAGGGGTTCTGATTGCTGAACCGGATTGTAGTTAGTTTTTGGAAGTGTCAATGATCAGGTGAAATTAAAGCGAGGGCTTGCTTTAAGATAGCTTCTTTGTTAACCAGTGTTTCTAGGGTTGTTGTCTCATAAATTCCTTCTGCAACTTCTAGGGAGGCGCGGTCTAAGGCCATTGGATAGGCGACTTCTAGGATTTCTTGGAGTTCTTCAACTGTTAGGTAGTATCCTCCGGCTTGGCGACGTTTGTTTTTTTCTTGGATTTCTCTGGTGCTGTTGCGGATGGAGACATCCCAGGAACGAGTGGTGCGATTTTCCGCTTGTTGTTTGATGAGGTGGATCAATAAGATAATGGCATAACTCCGAATATTGTTGATTTTGTCGTCTTTGCTCATTTCTTCGAGTTGTTCGACAATCATTAATGCACCAGCAATATCGCCGTGCAGTAGTCGTTCTTTGAGGGTGAGTAATTCTTCCATGATCTGCTGGCTTTGGGGTATGGCGTTTGAGGCTAGTTTAGCGCGATCGCCAATGATGAGTAGAGTTGAGTAGTATTTGAGTAGTGTTGAGTCAAATTAGGTGGATTTTAGGGGGTGAAGGAGTCAAGGAACATCACTCAAGTCTACTCAACTCTACTCAATATCCCGAGAAGCGGTAGCCAAAATAGCCGATTTTCAGGGTCAAAAATGACCCCTTCAATGGCGGTAGCAAGTTGTGATTTTGTCCGTACAAAATCTAGGATTTAGGGTCTGAGTTTTGGCTGTCGAGATAGATTTCTCCTGATGCGATCGCCCCTAACACAATTCCCCCACTCAAAAGACTTCCCCAACTGCCGAGGGTGCTGATCAGGAGGGCAATAAGGGCGGTGAGGAGGAGGTAGGCGATCGCCACTTTGCCATGACTCCAGCCGGATTGTTGGAGGCGTTGGTAGAGGTGGGTGCGGTGGGCTTGGAAGATGTTTTCTTTTTTGAGGAGGCGACGGATGAGGGTGTAGATGGCATCGCCGATGAGGGGGAAGGTGATGGGGAGGGCTGACCAGAGTTGGAGGGGGGTGGGACTATTCAGGAGAGCAATTCCAATACAAGCCCCCAAGACGGTACTTCCCACATCGCCCATGAAGATTTTGGCGGGGGACCAGTTCCAATAGAGGAAGCCGAGGAGGGCGGCGACAAGGAGCCACCAGTGGGGTTGCTGGAGGTAGAGGGCAAGGAAGGCGAGTTGGAGGGCGGTGAGGCTGGCAACGAGGCCGTCGAGGCCGTCCATGAAGTTGTAGAAGTTGATCAGGGCGGTGAAGGCGATGAGGGTGAGGGGGATGGCGATGATTAAGCTGGGGAGGGGTAAGGGGCCAAAATGCCAGATAGCTATGATGGCTGTGGCCAATTGGACGAGGTAGCGAATGGAAGCGGGGAGGTTGGTGCGGTCATCGATGAAGCCGATGAGGGCGAGGGGGGTGAGGATGAGCCAGAGGGGGAGGGGTTGAAGGGTTGGGGGGTTGGGGAATAGTTGTGTTGATGTAAAAGTCAACAAAAAAGCCACAATAAAGCTCAGGCCGCCGCCTCTGGGGGTGGGTTGGGTGTGGGAACTGCGATCGTTGGGGATGTCGAGGAGTTTTTGGCTTAAATATTCTTTGATTAGATAAGTAATCGAAAAGCTTATTAGACCACTTAGACCTATCCATACTAGATCAAAATTCGTATTCATTGTTTTAGGAGTTGAATTTCTTGGTGAATACCTTCGACAAAGGAACGAGGAGAATATCCAAAGTCTTGATGGGCTAGAGAATGGTCAAAGTTTTTATTTTCATTAAGTCTGAGAATTTGTTCTTCTGTAATAGGAAACTTTACCCCTAGGGACTGTATCTTTCTAATGAAAGACCTTGCTAGAGCGACTGGGATATGTAGCTTAATCGGTTTTTTCCCCAATGCTTTACTAGCCCCTTCAATGACTTGATTATAGGTTAAAGGTTCTTGCCCTGAAATGTTATACTCTTTTCGATAAGTTTGTGAACAGTCAATGACCTTAACAATAGCCCATGCCACATCTTCAACATGAACAGGTTGTTGAAGGAATTGTCCGTTACCAAAAATCGGAATTATTGGAAATTTATCTAAAAATTTTAAAAGACGAATCATATTCCGATCTTCTGGTGTTCCATAGATCATGGTGGGTCGGAGAATTGTATAATTTAACTGGCTCTCTTTAATTGCCTGCTCTGCGGCTAGTCGAATGGCTTTACTGGAAGCATTGAGATGAGTAAAAATTGCTGTTGTACTGATAAAAATTGCCCGTTCTATTCCAGACTCTTCACAAGCTTGAACAATCGTCGGTGCTGCCCCAAACCCAATGGATGCCACATTGATTAAGATTTTATACTTGGGTAGTGTCTTCTTGAGAGACTCTAAATCATTGAGGTCAGCCTCGGCACAATTTAGCCCTAAATCGAGTAATCTTTTTGAATTAGATGAAGGGCGAACTAGACAATCAAAGTTTATTTTTTGCTCAAGCAGTTTCTGGCAAACAAATTTTCCAGTAAAACCTGTAGCACCTGTTAGGAGTATTGATTGAGCCATTTAGTTATCTTAATTTCTTCCTTTATCTAAACAATTGATATCCTCTTGAATAATTGCGGCCAGTTTTTGACAAATAGTGGTTCTGGAATAAGTGGACTCAACTAAATGTTTAGCTCGTTCACCCATTGCCTGTCTGTCCTCTGGACAAGTTTTATAAAATGATAGGATTGCCTTGGCTAAATCTTGTGGATTTTCTGGCGGAACAGCCCAGCCTAATTGATGGCTTTTAACTTCTTGATTAACTGCACCTCCTACTGCGACAATAACAGGCTTTTCCGATGCGTAGTAATCATAAAGTTTATTCGGACTGACCCCATACTGAAAAAGAGAGATATTTTTCAAGGTGATAATGAATCCATCCGCAGCTTGTAGAAATTGTGGTATTTCTTGTTTAGGTAGGGGATTTCTAAATTCAAGACATTGAATGCCTTTAGCTTGCTCAATTAGCTCTTGTTTCTCCGGACCATCTCCCAGTAAGATCACCAAAATTTTGCCAGAATACTCATCATCTAGAATACGACAAGCCTCTACAATAGTTTCGAGAGCATTGGCTGTGCCATGCGCCCCCGTATACATCAGACAAGTTGAATCCGAAGGGATATTGTATTGTTGCTTGGCTTCTTCTGGTGTGATGTTATTCTGAAACTCTGTTAAATTAGGACCGTTGGGAAGCCAGTGAACGGTTGTTGCACCCCGTTTTTTGACATAATCAACTGTACCAGAGGCTAGGACGATAACGCGATCGCTCTTTTTGTATAACAACTGCTCAATCCAAGCTAGTCCTCTCACTAAAAGACTGGTTGGAGATTTTCCACCGAGTTCTATCAATACCTGTGGCCAAAGATCCCGAACTTCAAAATAAAAGTAAGCACCGTGAATTTTTGCCAGTAACCATGCTGTAAATGTTGCTAAAAGTTGAGGAGATGACCCTATGATTATGTCTGGTTTTCGTTTAGTGAGTCCAACGATAAATAAGGTAATACAGAAAGACAACATATTAACATATCGTTGCCAATTGTTGATTTTATAGGGAGTGGCATAGAGCCAATTCCATTGGAGCTTGTGATAATTTTCGCTGAAATAAAATTGAGCAAAATTTAGTTTTCTGTATTTCCGTTGAGTTAAATTATAATCTGATGCGAAAATTTCAACCTCATAGTCTTGACTGCTTAAAAATTGACCTAGCTCATATTGTCTAATGTGTCCAGGCACATCGGGAGTATTTGCAAATTGGTTAATAATCCATACTTTGGCTGGCATTGAATAAAGTGTGTTTTATAGTTTGGTAGGTTCAAAAACTAAACCTGATTGATTGATTTTCCAATTAAAGCTTGTTTGATTCAAATTTAACTGGAAGGAGGATGAAGTGTACTTCCATTCAACTTCAGGTAAGCTGTCTAGACTGATTAAGGTTAATAGAGCGTGGTAATGTTGATTCAATGGGGTGCTGATTTCTAAGCATCCCCTAGGAATGCGTTGACCAAATTCGGGAGCATACCAAGATGAACTGCTTTGGGAGTTACGCCACTGAATATCATTGGGTTGAACTGAGTTAAAGCTCTTAACGTGAAACTTGAAATGTTTAGATGAGTAATAATAAGTGTTTGCTAATGAATTTTTAATGGGATCTATCTCAGGGGCAAAGTGAAATCGGGTAATACTGTGTAAGTTCGATTGAGCAATTTTATTTGGATTGCTTTCAACAATGTCTAGAATAATAACATTTGTATGTTCAAGACCAATCCAACGGTGATGAATGGATTGAATGGGGGGGTGATCATATCCGTTGTGAGCGGCACTCATCCATTGTAGTTCATCGAAAAGTCCCGATTTTATATTCAAGGGTTTTGCTTTTCTCCCAACTCGGAAACTTCCCCAAACTTCCGATTGATTTTGTTCGCCAATTTCTACAGTGTTGTGAGCTTTTGTACTACGCTCATATTCTCGAATCAATCCGGCTTTATATTCACTTGTTCCGGTATCAACAATAATAGGTTGACCTTGGTAGTACAAGTCTAGAGTTAAACAATCTGCGTGAGCATGGGGAGGTAGTTCTAGAGGGCAAGGACTACCATAGTCAAATCCTAATTCAAGACCTTGAGGATTGCGTAGGATAGAATAGCCTGTGTCTGGTGCGTGATAACTTGATGAATGCTGTTTAGAGTCAGGATTGGTTTGATTTTTGGTTTGATTTTGAAGGATTAAATTAGGATTCTGGTTAAGGTTTTTAGTGTCAGAAGATTGAGAACAAGACTCTAGATTTTTGTTCAGTAAATGAAGATGTAATGGATTGCAAGAAGACAAGGAATCTGATGGAGGGATTGGAGAAGAAAAACTCAGAAGTTCTTGAATCCAGTTTTTCGTTTCATCTAGGGAGTACGTGATCTTGTATGCTGCATCGTTCCAGAGGGGGTAATTGCCATTGTGTAACCGGATTCCTTGGGCAAATTCGAGCATTTTTTTTAAGGAATCTAAAATGGAAGCAGGAATGGAGAGATTGGCACTGTATAAACAGGCGATTGATTCTCCCACTAGATTCATCACAATCAGGTGATACATCGGACTGCGCTCATAGTGTCCTCCGTCAGGTAATATTTGATGATTCAGTTGTTCAGCAAGTTCTTTTAGGGAGGTTTGAACGATTTTTTTTGCTTTTGGGTGATTGAAGTTTAAACCGCCAATGATTAAGGCTCTCAGGTTTTCTAGCAGGTGGTTTCCCCCTGCAAAATATTCTTTATTGTGGTAGAGGTAATTGATTTGTTTCCACAAAGATTCGAGAATTTCTGATGTTCTCAGTTGAGGGAAGGTGTGGATGGCATAAGTCCAATTCACAATGCGGAGTGAGGTTGTGTAGGGATGCCAACCATCGAAGGAATAAAACGGATTGTGAAGAATCCAGTCTGTCGTAACGGCATAAATTTCTAAAAAAGACTTTTCTGTAAGTTCAGGTTCTTGATAAGCCGTTACAATCCTATCTCTAATCCAGTCAAAGTAATGTAAGTTAAATTGCCAAAGTCTTGAGTATTCAGAGGTATTCCAAGTAATAGGTAGGGGTAAGGTACGAGTTTCGTTTAAAAAAGTGAGGGTAACAAAAGGACATTGAACTTTTGTTAAAAAGTCAGTGGTAACTGGTTCTTTTGCATTGATTTGAAGAGGGTTGAGATAGTTGATATGAAGGGGGGGTGTGGGTGAAATTCTGCCGAATGTACAGTAATGACGAACAGAGAGGGGAAGTTTAGGGAAAGAACGCCGCTTGATCTCAAATTTAATTCTGGCAGCAATTTGTTGGGGAGGAAGATCGCGGATAGTACGCCACCATAAACCTAGATTCATGGCATTTTTTTCGCAACTTGGAGGCTCATTAAAAAAGCCTCCATGGACTCTTTAATGGGTAGATTGGTCAGTGATTCCACAAAAATCTAGGTAAGGTTTTTGAATGGTTAATCTGTGAAATTCACGATGAGCGACTAAAAACACGAGCAAATCGGCTTTGTCTAGGGCTAAAGACCAGGGCATTAAGTCTAAGGTGGGGTGGGATTTTAAATTGGGTTCTACGGGTAGGATAGTGTAACCCAGGGCTTGAAGATTTTGGGTGATTTCTAGGGCAGGGGAGCCGCGTAGGTCGTCAACGTTTGGTTTAAAGGCTAATCCGAAGCAGCCGATGATGGGTTGGCGTTCGTGAACTGTTGCAAATTCTTGGGCCGCGGCAACAACTTGATCTACGACCCATTGGGGTTTATGGTTGTTAACCTGTCGTGCTGTCTGTAATAGGGGGGAGTGATCGGGGGCGGCGGAAGCGATAAACCAGGGATCTACGGCAATACAGTGACCCCCCACGCCACAACCGGGTTGTAAAATGTTGACGCGGGGGTGGTGATTGGCGAGGCGAATGAGTTCTCGCGCATCAACCCCAAGGTTAGGGCATAGCATGGAGAGTTCATTGGCAAAGGCGAGGTTGACATCTCGAAAGGCATTTTCGGTGAGTTTACAGAGTTCAGCAGTTCGGGCATCGGTGGTCAAAATTTGACCTTGGCAAAAACTCTGATAGAAAGCTTGGGCTGCTGTCGCTGCTTCTGTGGTCAAACCCCCTACCACTCGGTCATTATGGATGAGTTCATGGAGAATGTTTCCGGGTAAGACTCGTTCTGGGCAGTAGGCAAGATGAAGATGTTCGATGGGCGCTTTGGCTTGGGCGAGGGTTTGCGCGACTTGCTCGGTTGTGCCGACGGGTGAGGTGGATTCTAGGATGATGAGATTGCCGGGTTGTAGGATGGGGGCGATCGCCTCGGCCGCTGCAAGAACATAGTCAATATTGGGCTGGGGTAAGCCTTCTGTCGTCGGGTGAAAGGGGGTAGGCACACAGATGATAAAAATATCTGCGGCTGTGGGGGTGGTGCTGGCTTGGAGTTTTTGGGTTTGGACGGCGATCGCCACCACCTGATCAAGGTCGGGTTCAACGATGTGAATTAAACCCTGGTTGATGGTGTCTACCACATTGGGGTTGATATCAACGCCTAGGACTGAGTAGCCATGTTGGGTGAGGATCGCTGCTGTGGGTAAACCAATGTAGCCTAAACCGAGGATGCAGACGCGGGGCAAATTTTGATCAGGATTGACCATGAGTTAAAGTTTTATTGTGAATCAAGGTTCAGCCATCGCTAGAATAGCCTGACTGACTTCAATTAGTTCTTCTACGGGAATGGGGGTGGGTGTCCCTGTGGCGATCGCACTCACAAAAGCCGTGAGACAGGCTTTTTGTCCCTTATCCTGCCGCCATTGGTTCTGGTATTTAAATTGAGGCCACCCCCAGCCTTTGAGAGTGCGGTAATTATCTAACTGGAGAATGCGATCGCCACAGAACACCTCTAATCGTTCCTTGGGAAAAGACTTGGCACCATTGGCGAAATAGTGAATCGTGCCGATAGAGCCATCGGTAAAGGTCAGACTGAGGGTGACGGTATCTGGACAGGGTTTCGAGTCTGCTAGGGCTGTGCGGTGCCAACTTTGGATCGGTTGTCCAACCAGAAAACGCAGGAGATCAACAAAGTGGCAGGCTTCACCGATAATCCGTCCTCCACCCATTGCTGGATCTTGCGTCCAGTGGTCGGCTGGAATAGCCCCTGCATTGACGGTCATGATCAAGGCCTTGGGGGCAGTCACGGTTTGTAAAAGGCGGTGCATCTGTTGCACGAGGGGGGCAAAGCGGCGGTTAAAACCGACCATTAACTGGCAGGGCTGACCCTGACCCAAGGCCGCTTGGTAAGCCTGCTGAATTTGCTCTAGTTCGGTTTGATTCAGGGCTAAGGGTTTTTCCACAAAGACGTGCTTACCCGTAGCGAAGGCGCGACAAACTAACTCAGCATGGCTATCGTGGCGGGTGGCGATGACCACCGTGTTAATTGTGGAGTCGGTGAAAAGGGAATCTGATTCGGTTGTGACCTGTTGAAAGCCCAATTTGCGGCCATAGTGGGTGATATTGACCCCAGAGGTGGCGGCGAGGGTATGCAGTTGGGCTGAGGTTTGGGCCAAGGCGGGAAGAAGGATACGGCTGGCATAGTTCCCCGCGCCAATGCAGCCGACAATAACCTGAGCGGGGCTAGAGGGGGACTGCTCTGGGGCGGGTTTGAGGGAGACGGTTGAGTTAGGTTCGGTCGGGGTGGGGTAGTTGAGGACAATGCCAAGGTAGGGTTGATTGCCCGTGAGGACGGCGTAGGCTTGATCGGCTTGGTCTATGGGAAAACGATGGGAAATCAGTGGCTCTGTCTGGAGTTGACCACTGGCGAGGGTATCGAGTACCGCTTCAAAGTTCCGTTGCTCTGTCCAACGGACAAAGCCAATGGGGTAGTCTTGCCCCTTCTGCTCGTAGTTGGAGTCATAGCGACCGGGGCCATAGGAACAGGAGACTTGAAAGCTGAGTTCTTTTTCGTAGAAGTCGGCCCTCGACAGTTCTAGACCTGTGACTCCCACTAAAACAATGCGACCGCGCTTCCGGCACATCCGGGCGGCTTGGTGGACGGGTTCGCTGCTTTGGGTGGCGGCGGTGATCAGCACGCCATCAACTCCCGCCCCCCGTGAAAATTCACGGGCTAGGGCGATGGGGTCGCTTTGGCTGAGGTTAAGGGTGTCAATGCCCAGTTTTTGAGCAAGGGCTAATTTATCGGGGGCAAAGTCAAGGCCTAACACGCGGCAACCTTGGGCTTTGAGGAGTTGGGCGGTGAGAAGACCAATTAACCCTAAACCTGTGACAACAAAGCATTCCCCTAGGGTGGGTTGGGCAAGGCGAATGCCTTGTAAACCGATGGCGGCGACGACGGTAAAGACGGCTGCTTCATTGGTGACGGCTTGGGGAATTTTGGCGCAGAGGTTTTGGGGGACGCAAACGATTTCGGCATGGGGGCCGTTGGAGATGACGCGATCGCCCACCTGAAAGCTTGTTACGCCTGTTCCTACGCCGATGACTGTACCCACATTACAGTAGCCCAAGGGGAGAGGTTGGTCGAGTTTGCTCTGAACCGCATCGAGGGTGGTGAGGAGGCCATCGCTGCTGACTTTATCGAGGACTTGACGAACTTTATCCGGTTGTTGGCGGGCTTTGTCGAGCCAGTTGGCTTGGCTGAATTCTACTAGCATCCGCTCGGTTCCGGCGGAGACTAAAGAGTTATGGGTACGGATGAGGAGTTTACCGGGTTGGAGGGCGGGGGCGGGGATGTCCTGAATTTCAGTTTGACCAGTGGTGAGGGATTGGAGGATTTGTTTCATGGAGACTGGAAAGACTTGTATTTTGATTCTGTTTGATCCACAAATTGCCGACACCAAAGCTCAATACAAATCAAGGAAAGCAAAGTATAGCTAGCATCGATTGTTCCTTTGTCATTGTCAGCAATCAGTCGCTGTACAGCCGCAGGATCAAACAAGCCTCTATGTTTCAGGCTTTGTTCACTCAGCACATCAGCTAATAGTTCGCGCAATTCATGGCGCATCCAGCGTCGTAGAGGCGCACCAAAACCTGATTTAGGTCGATAGATAATATCTTGAGGTAAATAGGGTTCCATGGCTTTTTTCAGCACCCATTTCCCTTCACGACCGCGTTGTTTATATCGGGGGGGAATTTGGGCAGCAAATTCAACCAAGTCGAGGTCTAAGAACGGGACTCGCACCTCAACACCCACTGCCATTGACATTTTATCGGTGTAGGTGAGGTTGTGATCGGTGAGAAAAAAACGTTGTTCTAGGGCTAATAGTCGTTCCACTGGATGAGTCTCAGGGGGCAGTTCAGACAGGAAATCGAGCATAGGTTCTTCCGCTTGAGAATTGCCCAAGGCAGCCCGAAAGTCTGGGGTATAAAGGGCAATTAAATCTTTTCGATCAACCCAGCGAAAATAGTTCACCAGTCGGGCATCGCCTTCTAGGGCTGCACCGTGAAAAAGCTTGCGTAATCGCCGAGTGAGCGATCTCCGTTGATCTAAACCACCTGTCAAGCGTTCTAGCTGTACTCGGATAGATTGAGGGAGCCAAGTCCAATAACGTTCCATCATGAGGGCTTGGTGGCGACGATAACCAGTAAACAGGTCATCGCCTCCGGCCCCGGATAGTAGCACTTTGATGCCCTGTTCACGGGCGAGGCGACTGATGTACAGGACATTGAGCGGTGCTGGATCGGCGAGGGGTTCATCTAGTTGGGCTACCATTGCAGGAAGATCCTCTGCCATGCGTGCTGCATCGATTTGGACAACTTCTAGCGGCACGTTTAAATGTTCAGCAACCCGACGGGCGTAGGGGAGATCGTCGGTGATACCCTCTTCTTGAAGTCCTGTGACCTCAATCGTGAAACACTGGAGGCTTGGATTATGCTCTCGGGCAAAGGTGACGATACTGCTGGAGTCTAGTCCACCAGAGAGAAAAGCTCCCACGGGGACATCAGCGACCATTTGGCGGTGTACGGCCTGACGGAGGTGTTGCTCAGTGCCATGGATTGCTTCTGTTACCGTCAGTTGGGCTGGCGATCGCGGTCTTGTTTTATCTTCCCAGGGGTGAGGATGGAACGCGGGTAAACGATACCAAGTGAAGGGGGCGGCGATCGCGCCATTCTTTACCCACATTCCTTCACCTGTGCCGAGTTGGCGTATGGCTTGAGTGGGTGTACCTGCTCCTGGACACCAGAGGAAACTGAGATAGCGATCAATTGCAGGAGCATCTAAGTTTCCCAATGGGCTATCTGACAGGTTGTTTCCCCTCGGCAGCAAAGGCAGCAAAGCCTTGATTTCACTAGCGAATGCTAGACCCTCCTGCGTGGCACTGTAGTAGAGGGGCTTGACACCCAGAGCGTCCCGCACTAAAAGCAGTGCCTCATGATCAGCATCCCATATTGCAAAAGCAAAGATGCCATTGAGTCGCCGTAGCATCCCCTTCACCCCGTCAACAGACTCTCTCTGAGAGAGATAAAAGTTGAGCAACACCTCAGTATCTGAATGGCCTCGGAAGCTATAACCTTCTGTCTCCAGTTCTACTCGTAATTCCTGAAAATTGTAGATTTCTCCGTTGAACACCAGCACCACCCGACCATCCCCACTGGTCATGGGTTGATGTCCTAGGGGCGAGAGGTCAAGGATCGACAGTCGTGTGTGGACAAGACCCACCCCATGCTCATTATCCTCAAATACACCCGAATCATCCGGTCCACGGTGAACTAGGTTTGTCTTTGCGGAAAACAATGCGGCAGCCAAGGGTAAGTTATTGGATGTGAAGAAATAACCAGCTATACCACACATGAGTTCATGTAGGGAAGAATTACTCGCTGGATCTCCTCGACTAAACCAAAGTTAGAGTGGGCGATGAATTGGCGATTTTGGTTAAAACACATCACAGTCTGAGGTCAGCTTCTTCAGCATTCAGCAAATATTTGAGATCGTATAGAAGACCGTTAGGCTTGCAGAGGGCGCGGATATCTGTAGCACCCATTTCCTTGAACTCATTATGTGCAACTGCCAAGATGATAGCATCATAAATATTCTCATGCCTAGGATATTTTCCTGCACAAGAGGGGAGTGAAGCTAGAAGAGTAAGGCCGTATTCACGCCACGACTCTTCATGAGAAGCCCATGGATCATAAACATCGACGTTACAGTTATAGGCTTTTAACTCCGTGATTATATCAACTACTCGGATGTTGCGTAAGTCAGGGCAGTTTTCTTTAAAGGTAAGACCCATAACTAAAACCCTAGCTCCACTAACTTGAAGCTCTCTTTGAGTCATTGCTTTGATCAGCTGCCCGACCACATAACTACCCATGTTGTCATTGAGACGACGACCGGCCAATATAATTTCTGGGTGGTAGCCAATGGACTGGGCTTTATGGGTCAGGTAATATGGATCCACGCCAATGCAGTGACCACCTACCAGTCCAGGGCGGAAAGGCAGAAAGTTCCATTTACTCCCAGCAGCGTTTAGTACCGATTCAGTGTCGATCCCTAGTTTGTTAAAAATTAGGGCTAATTCGTTGATTAGTGCAATGTTGAGATCGCGTTGGGTATTTTCGATCACCTTGGCGGCCTCAGCCACTTTGATGCTTTCTGCTTTATGCGTGCCTGCTGTAATGATTTCGTTGTAGAGAGCGTCGATGAGATCGGCGATATCGGGCGTGGATCCAGACGTGACCTTCTTGATGGTGGTGAGGCGGTGTGTTTTATCCCCTGGGTTGATACGCTCAGGAGAGTAACCACAGAAAAAGTCTTGGTTGAATATTAAGCCTGAGTATTTTTCGAGGACGGGTACACAGTCTTCTTCGGTACAGCCTGGATAGACGGTCGATTCATAAATAACAATATTTCCTTGCTCCAGCACCCTACCCACTGTTTCGCTTGCTTTGAGGAGGGGTGTAATATCTGGGCGTTTGTATTGGTCAATCGGTGTTGGGACTGTAATGATGTAACAGTTACAACCTCGCAAATCATCAGGATTTGTGGTGTAGCTGAGATAAGTAGCGGATTTGAGTTCGTCTGGGGTGGTTTCCAATGTAATATCATCACCAGATTTAAGTTGCTGGATACGGCTTTGATTGATGTCAAAACCCACTACCAAACGTCTACGCCCAAATTCAACAGCTAAAGGAAGACCCACATAACCTAAACCAATGATGCCTAGCCGAATGTCTGATAATATCATTGGATTACTTTAAATCTTGAAATAGTCTCGATACCAGGCCACAAAATTAGCAATACCGTCTTCAATTGGTGTAGATGGTTGGTAGTTGAACTGTTCCACTAAATCTTGCACATCTGCATAGGTGTCGGGTACGTCACCTGGTTGTAAGGGCAGAAGTTCCATTTTTGCTTGTCTACCTAAAGCATTTTCTAAAGCCGTGATGTAGTGCATCAACTCTACTGGGTTGTTATTCCCAATATTGTAAACCCGCCATGGAGCTTTGCTTGTACCTGGATCCGGCTGTGACCCGTTCCAATGGGAATTACTTGAAGCTGGACAATCTAGCACTCGTATGATTCCCTCAACGAGGTCATCAATGTAGGTGAAGTCGCGTCGGTGTTTCCCGTAATTAAACACTTGAATGGGTTCACCTGCTAGGATAGCTTTGGTGAACTTGAATAAGGCCATATCTGGTCTGCCCCATGGGCCATAGACCGTGAAAAAACGTAGACCCGTGGTGGGCAATTGGTAGAGATGGCTATAGGTGTGAGCCATTAACTCATTGGCTTTTTTGGTTGCGGCATAAAAACTGAGAGGATGATCTACGTTCTGATGAATAGAGAAGGGCATCGCTGTGTTTGCACCATAGACACTAGAGGTGCTGGCATAGACCAGATGCTCTACGTGGTGGTGGCGACAGCCCTCAAGGACATGGGTAAAGCCAACGATATTGCTTTCTACATAAGCTAGGGGATTTTCGATTGAGTACCGCACGCCTGCCTGAGCAGCCAAATTGACTACCCTTTGAGGCTGATGTTCGCGGAAACAGGTCTTGATGGCTTCTTGATTGGACAAATCAATGCGGAGATGGGTATAAGCGGGGTGTTGAGCGAAGCGGCGGAGTCTAGCTTCTTTAATGGTTGGATCGTAGTAATCGTTATGGTTATCGATCCCAACTACTGTATCACCTCTATCCAGTAGTTGTAAGACTAAGGCAGATCCGATAAACCCAGCAGATCCGGTAACTAAAACTTTCATCAAAATCTCCTTGTGAAAACCTCTACCTTGTGTTTTTTGGGGTGGAGGATGTCGACTTAGTAATTAATCAGTAATCAATAATGAATGTCGATTTATTTATCTCCTGTTTTGGTTCTCCTTTTGGGCGTATTTCTGATGAACATCAGTCAGAAATGCAAAGGTTGTGTCCGCACAACGCGCCCATGTGTATTGTTGGGAAGCCGTAAAACTGGAATTTGACAGAACAGTTCGCAAATGGGGGGATTCAATGAGCTTAAGTAAGGCATTTGCAATATCGTGGGGATCTTCTGGATCAAAATAGACTCCTGCATTACCTAAAATTTCCGGCATCGGTCTGCGGTTTGATGATGCAACAGGTAATCCAGTTGCCATCATTTCTAGCAGAATGTTAGGCATATTTTCGCAACTGGATGCGAAGATCCCTAGATCAGCTTGCTGGTATACTTCGTGCAATTGGTCAAAGGGTACTCCCCCCTTATAGTGTACCCAGCGTGTTTCAGGGTCGTACCTTTGAATAGTAGTCTTAAGGCGCTTCAGTGCTGGTGGATATGCTGATCCAATAAGTTCTAATACAACATTCCATCCTGTCCATTGGCGAAGCTTGGCGACTCCCTCCACAATATGCCATTGGTGTTTGTATTGATCAATAATTGAGACGTAGAGAATCCGGAAGGGTTGATCAGTAGTGTAGGTATCAATAGGTTTTTGTGTCTGGGGAGGTCGAGAAAAACGGTTGCTGCACCCATGTGGAATGATAATGGTGTTTTGCAAAAGTCCCGTTATTTGTTCGACAGTAGATTTGCCATACTCAGTCAAGAAAATTACACCGTCTGCCGAGCGATAGGTCTGTGATTGGGTGAGGCGAAGAAGCATTAATCTTGCTGTCGTTAGCGACCAACGGTAACGCCACAATTCTTGCCACTCAAAAGGGAGTATGTTACGGCTCATCGTTACCACTGGATGAAAATTCCCAGAATAACTCCCTCCTGGTACAAATAGTACATCACAGCCAGTCTGATGCGCTGCATCTGAGAGATGAAATTTTTGCCATAGGGTGCGTTTTAGAAAGCCGCTTTCTTGAGCCGGTGGATTAACTTTTTCAAGCCAAGGGGTGTTATCCAGGAGGGCAAGTGTTGACTGACTACCCCATACGACCACCTTTGAAACTTGATGTATTTGGGGATTTGCAGCACGAAGAAGTTCAATTAAATGGGTACGACCACCCCCTTGGCGTAAATTAGTTGCATCGATTCCAACAACTAATTTCTTGTTTTCTGTAACGACCTCAAAATTTGCGTCCACGACCCACCAGATGTCCAGCTTTCAACACCTCAATGTCTTTTAATCCTGCCTGTTCTAGCCACAGCCTTACGGTTGAAGCAGTTTGGGGATTGTCATAGATGGGCGAGAGCCAGTCGAAGGTGTCAAGCAATGCCCATTCTTGCAATTGGGTTTCTGTCAGAGGCAAGATCCCTTCGTAGTTTGCCACTGGTATTAGTCGCTTCAACAAGTTACCAGTTAAGGGAATGTGCCCTAATGTTCGGCTGATTGGTAACAGAACAGTTACAGCATTTCTGACTAGGGAAAACAAACGTTCCTTATCCATCTGTTTAGTTAACGGACGTAACCAATATTTTGGTAATAGCTGGCTTTTTAAAGACTTCTCATAGTAATCCACACAAATTTGTCCCTCCTCTGCTAATAAGGGGGGCAAGGCAGCGAAAGCCTTACTAACATCTGGTGTATGTTGCAGGACACCCAATGAGTAAACAAAGGTAAAAGATTCAGGAGCAAAGGGCAGTGCGTATATATCGCCTTGCACTACATGTAAGTTGGGATAGTGTTTCAGGTTAGCGTAACAAGCATCGACTGCACTGGAATAGTCTAGGGCTACGACTTGTGCACCAGTACCCAGAGCAATTTCTGCAAACCTCCCAGATCCGCAACCTACATCTAGAACCCAGCACTTCTTCATTTCATCAGAATTCCAGTTGGTAGCCTTCCAGAACCGCTTGGCAGAAATCGGATGTCCCGAGTGGCTATCAAGTTGTGTTTTAGCGAAGTGATTCCACTGCATACCGAAGTTATCGGCATAGTTTGATTCAGGTACAAAACGAGGAATGCTGTTACGAATTGGGTAACGATGCTGTCCATCTTCACTGACTAGCCACCCTTCCTTGATTTCCCTTGAAGACTCTAGATCGGGAGTTGTGATTGTATCCGATGTTTCCAGCACAAGGATTTGACCACTTTGTGGACAGCGTAAATATCGTAAAAGTTCTGGTTTCATTTAGTTGTATTCTTAGTCAATCATTATCCAAAGATTAAAGACTTGTGTTGTAAGTTTTTCTCCAAAGCTCAAATTGAACTAAGGCAAATAACCGCTCGCCGTTGCTTCGCCCCTGATCTTGTCCTTTCAAGAGATTTTGAACTGTTTTTTTATCAAACAGGCAGTCTGGACTTGATAAGGTATCCCAAAACAGTTCTCGAAATAGTCCGGACTTCAACCACTCAGCCATTGGTATCGAAAACCCTTGTTTGCGCTGCTTGTCAAACTCTGGTGGTAACACCCGATTTGTGAGGTGTTTGAGGAGAATCTTCTTATCGCTGATTGTAGCTTTCAAGTGCGAGGGGACTTTGCCAAAGGCGAACTCGATCAATCGGTAATCAAGGAATGGTGCCCGTACCTCTAGGGAATTAAGCATACTAGCTCGGTCTACTTTGACCAGTATATCCTCGGCGAGGTAGTTATGAAAATCCATGCGTGTAGCCCTTTGCAGCAGATCGGTCTCCCCAGGGATACGTGCTTCACGGATAGACTCGGCTACAAAGGTAGCCTCTCCATAACTACGCAGAAGGTTGCGGCGCGTGGTGCGATCGAAGTAGCTAGCAATTAGCGGCAGGCTGGAGTTAATATCTACATCTAGCCCTTGTAGGTAGTTTCGACCCTTCACTCCCACGGGGAGCAGTTTCTCGGCCATGTGGGCAGTGTTCCGTCGTACAAAGTACGGAAGGTGAGCTAGTTTATCCTGCATCCACAACAGACGGCTATAATGCTCATAGCCGCCAAATAGTTCGTCTCCACCATCTCCCCCCAGTGCTACAGTACAATGTTGGCGGACTAAATGACTGACTAGCCAGGTTGGGAACATAGAAGAATCTACCATAGGCTCGTCAAACTGGTGGGCTAGAACGGGTAACAGATCAGCCGTGGTTGGTTCGGCTACCAGTTCAGTGTGTTCCGTGTTGAAATACTGAGCGATTAATCGGGCGTGGGAGCTTTCGTCCAGCTTGCCGTGACCAGGAAAGCTGATACTAAAGGTACGCACCTGACTCGATTGGCGCACTGCCATGGCGGTTATCAGGCTAGAATCGACCCCTCCACTGAGTAGAATGCCTACTGGGACATCCGCCATTAGTTGTCGTCCGACAGCATCTTCTAGGAGGGTTTCTAGTTCATCGACAAGTCGGACTGGATCAATGGTTGAGGCATCAGGATCTAGTTCTGGTAACTGCCAGTAGCACCAGATGTTAATGTTACCTTGATGGAGATCGAAGGTCATTGCATGGGCTGGCGGCAGTTTGCGGTAGCCCTGTAGGATGCAGCGATCACCTGGTACAAAGCCCATAGCTAGATAACAATCTAGGGCTTCGGGGTCAATACGCCGGGGTAGCGATGGGTGGGCGAGTAGTGCCTTTAGCTCCGAGGCGAAATAAAGTGTGTCACCTTCTAGCCGATAGAAGAGGGGTTTTTCTCCTGCGCGATCGCGAGCGAGAAAAATCCGCTCTTTACGAGCATCGTAAAGAGCGAAGGCGAACATCCCATTAAGCCTTGTGAGACAATCTGTATCCCATTCTGCATAGGCAGCCA
This sequence comes from Spirulina subsalsa PCC 9445, assembly GCF_000314005.1. Lineage (NCBI taxonomy): Bacteria > Bacillati > Cyanobacteriota > Cyanophyceae > Spirulinales > Spirulinaceae > Spirulina > Spirulina subsalsa. The sequence goes on along the minus strand of NZ_ALVR01000010.1, from coordinate 7,014 downwards.
ACAGTACCTCAGTGTCGCTCTGAGAGCAGAAACGATGTCTCCTTTGCTCTAGATATTGCCGCAGTTCAGTGAAATTGTAGATTTCACCATTAAAAACAATAGAGAGTCCCTGTTGAGCCAAGTGCATAGGCTGATGACCCAAAGGAGACAGGTCAAGAATGGACAAACGTCGGTGTGCTAGACCCACCCGTTCATCATTTGACCACCACTCACCAGCATCGTCTGGACCACGGTGGGTCAGAGCGTCACGAGCAATAGTGAGCCAAGTGTGCTTGGGTTGGCGACTGGAGGAAGCAATGCCGATTAGACCACACATAAACTATTAATATAAAAGCTAATGTATATCTTTCTTTCTCTATAGTTTTTAAACATTAGGCTAACTTTTAATCCTATTAACTAAAAAGTTCTTCAATTATTTTCAAGCCACGCTCAACAGGCCAACACTCTGCTGTAACTCTAGCTTGATGACTTAACTCTGTTAATAAAGCCGGGTTATCGATGATAAATTCAATTTGTTCTGCTAACTGTAGCCAATTTCCAGCCTCATGAATAAATCCATTTTTTCCAGATTCAATCCTATCGATAACTGAACCACATACATCCGAACCCATAACAACCAAGCTTGCAGCCATAGCTTCTAAAACAGCATTGGGAAACGGATCATGGACGGGAGAAGGATGAATCAATACGTGACAACGAAGATACTGATTGCGTAAGTCAGTAGGCTCTAGCCATCCAGTAAAGGTTACACAGTTAGTTATTTCTAAATCACTTGCCAGTTTTTTGATGGCATTTTCATCTGATCCGCTACCCACTAAAATATATTCCCATTTTTGACACTTTCCCTGCATTGCTTTAGCCAAAGCTCGCAAAGCTAAATCATGTCCTTTAATCTGATTAATTAACCTCCCTGAGCTAATGAATCGGATGACATCTTTAGATGTTTGAACGTTCTTAATATTGTTGAAAGCCTTTAAATCGACCCAGAACGGAAAAACTTTAATTAGGTCTTCAGGGACTCCCATTTGCTTTAGAGCAAGTGTTCCTGGCACGCCAGTTCCCCATACCTGTAGAGCATGGGAAAAAACCCACTTTAACCAAGTTTCTCTTAGGAAGGATTGGATAGAAGGTCTAAATTTCTGAAGATCGGGGGTATCCGTCCAAATCACATATTGGCGATTGAGAATATTTAATAAAGAAAGTAAAATAATAGTAGTAGGATGATCCCATCCAGCAATTACAAAAACTGCCGTAGGTTCTAGAAAGGGCAGCATGATACTTGCCCAATCGATCCCTAACCAAGTTGAATAATAAAAAGCTGAATATTTTCTTGCAAGCTCTGAAATCCACGGATGAGACGAGAGAAGTTTAAATCTATAGTGAACTATCAGATTACAGATGTTTGATACATCTATTGTCTCAAAAAGAAAATCATTATAAGGAGTGGGTTGAACAGCAAACCAGTGAACTTTTTTAAAAGAATATCTACTAATCATATCATGATTTTTGATTTTTCAAAAAAAACAACACTTCCACGTTGTTTTGATAGTGCAAATCCACGTGTACTAATTAATTGAATTAAATCATTAACTGACATGAAAACACCACTGACTAGCGATCTTCCTTCATGTAATTCGGCAATGATTAAATCACATTGTTTAAGCACTTCAGTTTCATAGAGAAAGAGGTCAATTTCTGCACCTTCAATGTCCATTACTAAAGCATATTTTTTAAAATTAAAATTTTTAACGATTTGACTAAGAGTGGTTGACTTGATTGCCTGTTTTTGTTCGGTTATTTGGGTAGTAGAAGAAGTTGTAGTTTGATCACCAAGAAAAAAGTCGATCTCATCTTTCCCTCTGTAATCAATTGCCGCATTGACTATGTTGTATGTAAGCAAGTGTTTCGCATTGAGTTGGAGATTAGATTCAATGCTATCTAAAAGTTTTGGATTAGCTTCAACACATACTAATCGATGGTTATCAGTAATCTGTGTAGCTATATGAGAAGATAAAATTCCAAGACTTGAACCAAGCTCAATAACATCAATATTATACGGAAGGTATTGTTTTATGAATTTTATTTCTGCACTTTCATAAATTCTAAAAAAGATAGATGCTTTGATTTTAGAAGAAGCCCATTGAATGTTAACTGGCAAGTTATGAGATGGAATATTATCCCTAAATATATTACCTATTATCCATCCTATTAAATCAGAGGTTATGAAACTTGCAATCAAGTTTTTAGCTTTAGTGAATCGAATGGGTTCAGCAACCATCTTTCTGTTTTTTATGAATTACATTCAAGAACTCTTTTACTCTAGAGTAAACATCATGACCATCAGCCCATACACGTTTTTGACCAGCCCAAGCAATCTGATGGCGGATTTTAGGATTATCAAGCAGCCATTGCACTTTGCTAAGTAATTCTTCATCAGAGGAAAAAAAACAGGCTTCTTTGTCTTCTTGGAAGAGCCGACGCAAGTCATCGGTGCGTTCAGCTAGCATTAGTTGACCACAAGCCGGAATCTCAAAACATCGCCGAGTATAGGTATCACGGTTTAGCTTTGACAAGAATGCTAAACATATTTTAGCCCCACAAAGAGCTTTGGTATAGTTATCACCTAAAGCTGGATAAATCGATCCATTTTTTTTGTAATATTCTTGGGGTAAAGCTCTACCCCAATTAGATCCACTCCATATTTTTACCTGTATTCCAGACTTGATTAACTTGTAAATACTATATTCTCTACCATCAGGCTCATAATGACCAACAAAGACCACATCGGTAGCAAATTGCTCATATTCTGTTTTCGTTAGAGTAACGGGTTGATCTTGCCAGGGCAAAAAATATGGCATGAGTAATTCTGTGTGGCGTGCTCCATAGGCACGCGCTTCATCACAATTGACTGATCGGTAAAAAAAATTAAAATCAAAGTAGGGTAAACACTTTAGATAGTGTGACCAAAGCCAGTGGTAATGCCAAGGAAACTTAGCACTTGCTCGTTGAGAAAATGGGTCATCATTGTTGTAAGAAATAGTGGATATACCTAAGTTTTGAATTTTTTTTAAGGTGCCTGGTAAAATATGAGTAGGACGCCAGAATAATACTGAGTCCGGAGATTTTATTGTAATTTCGTTAGTCAAGCATTGATTAAGTTGACTTAATGCTGGTCCACGTAAAGGGAGTTTTAACTGATAATGACCCAACAAGCCATTAAAAAAATGACTTGTTGAGAAAGGAATAACTTCTACTCCATATTTTTTTAATCCCTTAGCAAAAGCGTCCTCATATTGAAGCCATTGCCAAGCTCCAACTATCATGATTTTCACAACTTTATCCACTGCTTTGGTAACAAGCCTTTAAACCCCCACCAACTTACACCTTCTCGTTTCTCAAATCCTGGAGCGATCACCTGTTTTTTTTGATTTTCTGCTAGCCATGCCCCCCACCAACTAAATGTGCTGTTGGCAATAATAAAATGCTGACACTGAGTCATTAGCCACAGGTCAGCGTAAGCCAATTTGTTGCCACGGTTGTGGTTTACCAGTGTCACACGCTCATCCGGAAGGGGAATACGTGATTTTGCTGCTTCAGGTTGATCTGAAAACAAGTAGTAATGGGCACCTGGGACAAAGGTTTCCATCGCCTCTACCGCACGGTGGTAGTAATCGCTAGGGGCATTATTCATGGTGTCTGCATTTGGCTGGTCAAAAAAGCGGATATGTACAGCAACAGAAGTGTGTTGGTGAATATGTTGTACTATGGCGAGGTTGGTTGGATCGGTAGGTGGCTGAATTTGTAAATCCTGACGAATCGTTGCTTCGATATCCTTGAAATAATCTTCGCTTTGCCAATAGCCTTCCAGATGCACTGTGCCACGTGGCTTAAACTCGATTAGTCGCGGATCAAAGTCAATGCTTTCTTGTATTACATAGCGGCGTTGCTCAAATGGCAATCGCTGGTTCAATTGGCGTTTCAGATAACGCCTTACTCTAGAAAAAGGTTCAAAACGTTCTGCTGGAGTTGCTTTGCGGCAAGGAATATGAAAGTGGTCAAGTTGATAGTGCTGACGATATTGTAAGTCATGTACGAAACCACTGACACTATCTAAAACCAGTTCTGCATTATTGATCAGTTCCAACCGACGAGCTGCTGCATAAATAAATATCTGGTTGCCAATGCCACCACGGATACGGGCAATAATCTTAGCCACTTACTTTATACTTGGCATTAATGAGAATATCTGTCACAGTGCCGAATGGTTTACGACTCAATCCCAATGAAATTCTATATACAAAAGAAAATATTACCCACAGGATAATAGCATTAATACCATATTTTTCTCCGTACCAAAGCCAATGTGGGGAAGCCATCACAATGGTTGCCAGCAGGCTTAGATTAATGACAGAAATCTTTCGTATCGCGAAACTTTCATAGCGGACAAAAATATATGACCAGAGTGCAGTAATCAGGAAAACCCCCACCATGCGAAAATTCATGAAAGGTACTACAGATGCGTGGGTTCCACCAATTCCATAGCGCATCTCCCAAGCGGGACCAGCGAAACTATCAATAGGTCGCACGTAGCCAAATGCATCAGCAAGAAAACCTGGGGGCAAGGAAAGGAAAAAATTTAGATAATCTTTCCCCCATTTGAGCGGTAATAGGTTGTTGATGTGATCTCCAGCTACACTCAAAGGAGTGAGCAATACCGCTGACCAAGTTCCGTGAACTAGGCTAGAGAATCCAAAGTTATCGGAAGTAAATATTTGCCCTATGGTATCAGTGGCAAGCCCTAAATCTGCTCCGGTCAAGCTATGACGTACGCTACCTACGATCATGCTTACAAAAACTAGGACAAAAACCCAAAAAACTAATTTAAGCCAAGGTACTTTTATATTGACTTTCCGCTGGGTGAAAGCCGAAGCCCAGTAAAAATAAACAATCGCCAAAGCAAATACCCAAGATACTGACTCCCGATCGCCACGAAGCAACTGTAGAAAAACTACCACGAGAGCAATAGAACTCCAAATGATTTTTCGTTTTATGGCTTTGCGAATAGGGTTTCTGTCGAGTAGACTATCACAGAAAGCAAAGGTTAGAATAACATAGGACATCATCCAAGCTGAACTGAAATTTATTCCACCAAGGAGAGAATCAGATGTCGCATATGTCGCAGTAAAAATGGTTTCCTGTGGAGCACTGAGCCAGGATAAACCTACGCCAATGAACACCCAAGTCAGCCAAATAGGCGTTGCAAGACTACGAAATAAACGCAGGCTTCCATCAGAGTTCAATCCAGTATCTCTAATCAATCTGCTCCTAAGAAGGGAAACACCAAAAGCCATTCCCAATCCCCCTACTGCACCTAACATTGCTGTTAGTTCAATAATTGAACTATCGATCATGTATGAGTTAACAGCCAGACCCCACAAGATTAAAGGTTTGCTATTGAAGTCAAACCATAGATAAGGTGGAATATGGATAAAAGGAAGTAAGTAAACTAGCAGTAATACGAGCATCAACATACCCAGACGCTTGGTTTTGAATTGGCGGATAAAATAAAGTATTACCAAGGTCATTGAAGCGATGGAAATCTCAATAGGAAAGTAGATGTCTATATGAAAAGAAACGATGGAAAAGATACCCAGCACTAAAAATGCGGATGAGGTTGCACTGAATCGGTTTCGAGATGCTTTCCTGGGTGATTGGTGTATAACAGTCATTTAATGTCTTACTGAAATAAAAAATTGTGAGATGGCAGTTTTGATTCTCCTTTCGCCGCCCTACGCAACATTTGCATATCAACTACCATTTGTTCTAAATCGGCAGTTTTTGCAGTATATCCATACTTGAAAAAAAGTTCAAAAGTTGGAATTAAATGGGGATTAACTTTAATACCTTTTGGTTGATGTGAAGTCGATCCAATCTCAATCATCCAAATCGGCTTGGGCTTATTTTGCAATGTAGTTAATGCGCCTTGAAGCATTGCGTACTCTGCACCCTCAACATCTGCTAGAATCAGCGCTTGTTTACCCTGTAAGGAAGTGCAAAGAATCCGATCAAGTGTCATCACTGGCACCTGAGTAACATAAGATTCCGGTATGCTAGCCCAACCTTTAATAAGGGATGCACCAGTCCCCCCTCCCCAGATTTTCAGGATGTCGGACTGAGACCCAAGTGCTACGGGAAAGATTTCGACCTGCTTTGCCCAACCATTTTCCACAATATTACGCATTAAATAATGTAGATTGCGGGTGATGGGCTCTACTGCTATGACAGGCTTGCCCAGACTGAGAGCATGGCAACAGTAGTAGCCGACATTAGCACCTATATTCACCAGGATGTCAACATCTTGTAGTAAATTCCGAACTAGACCAGTTTCGTTTGGTTCAAAAGTACCTATAGCCATTTCTTCATGACCAGCAAACTTGAAGCCCCAAGGAGTGTCTTTAGCAGGCTGATTGCGATCTAATTGATCTCGGCTGTTCCGATAAAACTGGGCAAGTTTGGGGAACTGTTCGACAAGGGAAAGTATAAATTTTTTCATAGAGATGGCTGTTCACCAGATGATAAGCCAATGGACTTTGAGTTTGCTATCTTTGTAAAAGTAAAAATACCCAAATTGTAGGATTGCTGTGCTAACACATCAAGTGTCGCTTCATCAAATCTGGAAATTTCTACACCAAGGGATGGACGAAAAATTGTTAGTGAATTTAATTCCAAACCAAATTTCTTGGCTGAATTCAAAATTGTTCTTGGATCAAACACCCAGTTGGCGTTGAACTCTACCCGTTCTTTGCCAATGGGTGTGGATAGATATAACTTGCCACCTATCCTCAATAGCCTTGCCATATTCTGCATCCCCTTGATATATCCGTGAGGATTGATTGGGTCTCCGTAGCGACCAAGCCCAAAATGCTCCAGTGTATGTAAACAGGAAAGTGAATCACAGTATTCGTCTCCTACAGCAGTGTTTTGTAGGGACGCAGCATCCATCAAATCCACCTG